>CASDSC010000214.1 GCA_949283215.1 uncultured Alistipes sp.
AGCTCAGTTGGATAGAGCAACAGCCTTCTAAGCTGTGGGTCTTGGGTTCGAATCCCAACGGGATCACGAAAAAAGCCAACAATTTATAAATAAATTGTTGGCTTTTTTCGTTTTCAGGTGTCATTTCTTTTGGCGAAAACAGGGAAAAAACACGTGATATTCATTCGTCAGATTATTGCGAATCTTTTGATAAAGTCATTAATTCACTCCGACAAGTACTTCAGCACCAAATTTATCTACGATACGATTATAGGCCTCGGCCGCAGCTCCATTACCCCAATCATAGATCGTAAACTCACCGATACCCATACCTTTATCATTAGTCGCACCACCATGACCATAATTTTCCATCGTAAATCCGTAATCCTTCTCATTGAAAAATGGCCATGCATACTCCCACTGTTGTTTCTCCTTAGGATTCTCCGGACAATACATCATCGAAAACGAACTTTTCAATGCTGCCAATCCTCGTTCCTCATATTCACGGATATCAAATTCTTTCCCGTACTGCATGATCAGTTCGGCAAAAAGGCTCTCTCTTGAATCATTCCATTCACCATCGGCATTCATCACACCGAAACCGCCCAATGTCGATACATAAATATACGGTGGTTGCCACGAAGCTTGCGTCATCAACATTTCATCAAGTACACGTTGTCCCAGATCAAGATATTTTTTATCACCGGTCGTACGATACGTTTCGAGCAACGCTTCAGCCGTCCAAAACATCGAAAAATTACACTGTTTATACATGTTATTACGTTCAAATTTACGACCTACATGATCGCCTCCGTACCGACTGCACGACCAATAAGTCTCAAAATCTTCCCAACGACCAACAGGCACAATCTCATCGGCAATCACATCCATCGCTTTCAGCGCAGCTTCCTTATATTTGTCGTTTCCAGTCGCTTTAGCCAACTCCAATAAGAAAGTGACTGACATCGAACTCTCAGGAGATTCGGTCAAAAAATCGAGTATCTCTCCCGTCTCTACATCGATCCATGCAGGGAAATACCCTTTCTCGTCCTGCAATTTGATCAGTTTGTCGGCATAGCGCGCCACATAATCGACCAAACGTTGATCCTGTTCCAACTCATTGTACCAACGCGTCATCAACAATGCTGTCCAACTCATATCAAGAATATGGAAAGGCGAACGACGGGCATCCCAAGTGACAGGATTACGATTCGAATTACCCCAATAATAAGTATCCCAACCCTTGGAACGATTATATGACTTACCATTGATCTCTTTCCGCTCCATTTCGGTGCCAATCACCCCATAGAATAGGCCATCTTTCTGTGGAAAGGCAAGCGCCAGTTCCTTGGTCATCTCCGCTTTTTGCTTCAGTTCTTCGTTTCCAGTACGACGCGCATAACGGAACAAACCGCTGGCCGAACGTAACGAACTGAACCAAGCCTGATTCCATATCGACCGAAACTCTCGTTCATTAACCTCGCCGGGATAATTCGGACTCTGGGTCGTATTGACGATGAAAGTCGGCGCACCAACCCGTTTCCCATCAATTTCGAACTCCTGCCATACAGCATCTTTCCACGTATTGAATGCCCAATTATAGGTATGTTCTGCATATTTTTCAAAAGGTATAGGTTTGGCAAAATCAGTTACAAACTGTTCATGGCCCCATTTATCCCAAAAAAATGCAAGTACCTTACGGAATGGATTAACCTGCACCTCTTTGTCATCCGTAGCAATCACATAAAATCCAAACTCCACCTTGCCCGCAGGATAAACAGCCCCTGGCTTCCGAGTATACAAAACATGATTAGATACAGAATAATTACTCATACCGAGGACCAACTTGTTTTTCTGTGCATTCATATCCATATAAAAACGAACAGGAGTGCCAGCTTTCATAATATCGATATCGGGAATCAGCATCAAAGTCCGTTCACCATCCTGAACGATAAGTGCAGGCGAGCGAAAACTGTGTTGATCGATGATATGCCGATCGGTCGGAGTAAGATGAGGCGCCCAATTGAACGTAGGACTGAATGCCGGTGTAAAACTCACCTGCCAATCATCTTGATGTACCTCTTCTGCCAGATTCCATTCAAGATGCACTTTATATAAATCTTTATCGACACGCTTACAAGAGATCGCAGCTTGTTGCCCTCCCAATTCATCAAATTGCACATCGGCAATATAATCATCGAGTTTTTTCAAACATCCGACCCCGTCGCTTTGACAGGAGACTCCGAAAATACTAATAGCCAACAACGAAGCAAAAGCCTTCACAACAATTTTCATTCTCTTCATAAATTATCGTCAGATAAGGTTAGTTTGTATCTCACAAAATTAAGGCTTTTCCTAATATCGCCATATTTACCACAAAATATTTCGCTCATCTCAATC
>CASDSC010000215.1 GCA_949283215.1 uncultured Alistipes sp.
CTACCAACTGAGCTATTTCCGCAAGAGGTGAACGTGTTTGCTTTGTTAAGCGTGACAAAAGTAGGTTAATTTTCTGAATCTGCAAACTCTTTGCAACATTTTTTCAAAAAAAATTTTGCGACAAAATGTTTTTACACTGAAAAACAAGCAATAAGAGATTGACAATTCCCAAAAAAATTTGCATTTTTGAAGTAAGATTCAAGTCTCAGAAGACTTAAAGTTGAAAAATTCAGAGAACATAAAACAATAAGATGATGAAAAAATGCATATTGATGGCTGTTTGTGTGTGCGCGACACTTACATTGCAAGCACAGGGTCCAGACTGGGCCAACTTCGGACGTTACCGGGAAGCGAATAAAACCGCGACACATGGATCCAAAGCGGTTTTCATGGGGAACTCGATCACAGACGGATGGGCAGCGCAACGTCCCGATTTTTTCAACGAGAACGGCTATATAGGGCGCGGTATCGGGGGACAAGTAACCTCCCAAATGTTAGTGCGTTTTCGGGCAGACGTCATCGATTTGGAACCCAAAGCGGTTGTCATATTGGCAGGAACTAACGATATCGCAGGGAATAATGGCTATATTTCCGTTGATGACATTTTAGGCAACATCGTATCTATGGCCGAATTGGCGCGGGCACATAAAATCAAAGTGGTACTCTGTTCCGTTCTTCCCGTCTATCAGTACCCCTGGAGTCCCAACGTCGACGCTGTGACATTGATCGCTGAATTGAATCAGAAACTGAGAGCCTACGCCGAAGAGCACAAGATTCCCTATGTCGACTATTACGAAGCGATGAAAGACGAACGGAAAGGACTTCCGGCCGCTTTAGCCGGCGACGGAGTCCATCCTACGGCAGAGGGCTATCAGATTATGGAAGATATGATCAAACCGGTACTCGACAAATTAGTACGTTGATATCAATTAACTACCACACAAAGAACGGTTCCCGCCAAAACGGGAACCGTTCTTTCATCTCAGGCCACGCCGTATTTCACACCACGAACCGCACTCTCCCCTACCCCACACTTTCCACTATCGTTTCAAAAAAAGCCTTGTAACAGGATCAAAAAGTAACGACGACCTCAAGGGTTACTTTATCTTGCAAAAGCGGATTTTGAGCAAAATCACTCGGACGTTTCTTCACCCAATATTTCTCATAATTAATGCGCAGTTCCGAGCGTAACATTTTTTCGATAAAACCGATATTGAGACCGAGAGTCATACGGTTAGCCGAGAACCACTCATGCTTTTCGGTATTCAGATTGAGATAATCCACATTTTGTCCCATATCCCACCGACAGAGCGGAGCCAAATAACGCACAACACTGTGTTCACGCGGCATAGCGAAACGATAGTATCCCTGCACATAGGCAGCATGCATCACCTCAACCTGATTCTCTGCAGCCTTCAAACGACGTTGAGCATATTCCGCTTCAGCGTATATAGGGCCATTTCGATACGCCAGCCCACCTCCGATAAGCTGCATATTCTGATGATACGAGATCGTTCCATCCTCACCGTCGGGTCTGGTGACCGATGGTGACTGCCCATGGTAATAACTAACCGCCCCACATAAACCTTGCGTGGCATTTCCCACTTCCAGTCTTGTCAATACATTGACATTGTTCTGCCACTCCGGATTATTGATTCCCGAACCGTTAAAAGCCCCCAGGATCAGTCGAAACGGCACATTGGTATGGCTATGATAAGTCAGTCGGGCACCGATATCACGCGAGCCGATCGTTTTGACAGTAGCCTTTCCTTCTGCGTCAATCGAATAATAGCTGGTCAAATATTTCGACAGGAATGAACGATTGGCAAAATGGTTTGTACTGGGACCGCGGTCCAGATCGGGACTGAATTTATACTGTTGTTGTCCGAGGACGACTTCAAAATGTCCTTGATTGTATGCAGCATATGCATCGAGAACCGAGAGTTTTCCTTCATTATTAAAATCGACCTGGACTTTGTAACTCATGTGCCGACTGGCATTACCTTTAATACCGAACCGAGAGTTTCGCACATTGAATCGGAATTTTCCATCATAGGTACTCAATTCGAATTTTACCTTAACAGCACCCTCCAATTGAGGTTTGTAGTCGATCGCCGTTGCAGACGAATCCGCTTGGTCTATATTTTTCTCACTACCTACCGATGGATGCATCACCAGCAATCCCAAGACAAACAAAACAACTTTTCTCATTCAATATATCTCGTTTAAATCCTCTTTGCGCGCCCCTATTCCTAATCAGGGCCCCCATCACATATAA
>CASDSC010000216.1 GCA_949283215.1 uncultured Alistipes sp.
GCAGATCATATTATATTGGCGACGGGAGCCCGTCCCCGTGAATTCGATTTCATGCCGATCGATGGCGAGAAGATTATCAGTTCGCGTCAGGCTCTCGTGTTGGATCGTCTGCCTGCAAGTATGGCTGTAGTCGGTTCGGGGGCGATCGGGTGTGAATTTGCCGATTTTTATGCGACTCTGGGTGTAAAGGTTACGGTTATCGAGTATATGCCGAACCTGTTGCCACTTAACGATGAGGATGTATCGAAACAGATTGAGCGCGCATTCCGTAAAAAACGGATTGGAGTGATGACCGGCGCTTCGGTCAAACGGATCGATACGACGGGACCGTTGTGCCGGTTGGAAATCGAGACTCGGCGGGGTATGGAGACCCATGAGGCGGAAGTCGTGTTGTCTGCCGTAGGCATATCGGCGAACATTGAGAATATCGGTCTTGAAAAGGTTGGCGTACAGGTAGAACGGGGTAAGATCGTTGTCGACGAATGGTGCCAGACCAATGTGCCGGGCGTCTATGCCATCGGGGACCTGATTGCCACGCCGGCCTTGGCTCATGTGGCATCGGCCGAGGCACTGTTGTGTGTCGAACATATCTGCGGGGAGAATGCTACACCGATCGACTATACGGCCATACCGGCTTGTGTGTACACCACACCGGAGGTTTCGTCGGTAGGGTTGACCGAGCGCCAGGCTACGGAACAGGGCTATTCGTTGAAAATCGGGAAATTCCCTTATACGGCATCTGGAAAGGCCACGGCGGCGGGTGATCGAGACGGTTTCGTCAAACTGATTTTCGATGCGGCGACCAATCGGTTGCTGGGTGCACATTGTGTAGGACTGAATGTGACCGAGATTATAGCAGAGCCGACCTTGGCACTTCGCATGGGGTGCAAGGCGAATGATCTTGCCCGGACCGTACATTCACATCCTACGATGAATGAAGCGATCATGGAAGCTGCTGAAGCGGCCCTCGGTGAGGCGATCCATATTTGATTCACCGATCCATTAAAAAAAGCAAGACCGCGTAGACTGAACTACGCGGTCTTGCTTTTTAAGTATCCGGATGGTGACTATTTGATTTCGTGTGCACCGTCGCCGATCACCACGTCGATTGAGCGAGGTGTTTTGCCGAATTTTTGAGTAAATTTTTCTTGGACTTCGTTCACATAGCTGTCATGGATCGTGTCGCGGACCAGCGAGATTACACACCCTCCGAATCCACCACCCATCATACGGGCCCCGAGTACGCCATCCGTTGCACGGGCAATGTCCACGATAAAATCCAATTCAGCGCAGCTGACCTCATAGTCGTGACTCAGGCCGTCATGCGTGGCGAACATTTTTTTACCGAACAGCGCATAGTCTCCCTGGGCGAGTGCAGTACATCCGTCGAGCAAACGTTCATTCTCATTGATGACATAGTTGCAACGGCGGTATACTACCTCCTCCATTTCGTCTTTGTAGGTATCGAGCATATCTTGAGTCATATCCCGTAACGATACGACAGCCGGGATGTGCCGCGATACGACTGCGACCCCTGTTTCACATTGGGTGCGTCTGATGTTGTATTCGGACGAAGCGAGCGAATGTTTGACCATCGAATCGAGCAGTACGAGACGATAACCGGTCGGGTCGAACGGGACCATAGCATAGTCGAGCGAGCGGCAATCGAGGCGGATGACGTGACCTTTCTGCCCGAAGAGCGAGGCGAATTGATCCATGATTCCGCAACGCACACCTACATAGTTGTGTTCGGTCATTTGACCGATCTGAGCCAATGTTTTGCGATCGAAGCCAAGTCCGTATATTTCATTCAGCGCGAATCCGACGGCACTTTCGAGAGCAGCTGACGAGGAGAGTCCGGCACCTAACGGGACATCGCCTCCGAATACACAGTCGAAAGCTGGGACCGTAGCGCCACGTTTCATCATTTCGTGTGCGACACCGTATATGTATCGCACCCATTGGGCTTTGGGCAGCGGACCTGCCAAATCGATCTCAACTTGTGTGTCATAATCGATCGAATAAATCCGACACACCTTGTCGTTATTGGGTTTGATTGCGACATAAATGGCTTTGTCGATTGCTCCGGGGAGGACGAATCCCAGGTTATAGTCGGTGTGTTCTCCGATCAGGTTGACGCGTCCGGGCGAAGCGAATAAACGAGCCTCATCGCCGAAACGGCGTTTGAACTCTTCCTGAATTTTCGTTTTCATTGTATTGTGTTTGAATTTAGTATTTCTTTGGGGTATGAGATATTCGATAAAAAAAGACCGCAAGCCGGGGCTGAGCCGCTGCATAATGCCAGGTCTCGTTGGGCAATGATTTGACGGAAATCTTCCGGACTTATCCGTCCACGTCCCACGTCGACGAGCGTACCGACAATTGCACGTACCATATTGCGCAGGAAACGGTCAGCCCGGATCGTGAATACGAGCTGTTCGGCATGTTGTTCCCAAAGCGCATGCGAGACATGGCAGATGTTGGTTTTGTTGGCCGAATGCAGTTTTGCGAAAGAGGTGAAGTCATCGAAATCTTTCAAGGCACCTGCCGCCTGATTCATCGCTTCGATATCGAGATCGAGGTAGAGTTGCCAGGTTGTTTCGCGTGTGAAAGGGTTCTTGTTACGGCAAATATAATATCGGTACTCTCGTTCGATGGCGTCAAAACGAGCATGTGCCTGATCGGATACCGGTATTACGCGTCTGATGGCTATGTCGAAAGGGAGCAATGCGTTGAGATGGTAACAAAACGAATTTGGGTCTTTGATCGATGTAACCGTGTCGAAATGAGCGATATAGTATGCTGCATGCACTCCTGTATCGGTTCGGCCAGCTCCGGTTATGGAGACAGGCGTTCGTAAAAGTGCCGACAGCGCCTGCTCGATACGGCCTTGCACGGAAGGTGCGTTTTGTTGAATTTGCCATCCGTGATAAGCAGTTCCTTTGTATGAGAGTTCGATGAAGTAACGCATGTCGATATTCGAGAGTTATGCAAAGATATTTTCTTAAAATTATTAAAAAAATATTTCGGTCGAAAATCTCCATCGTTTTTCGGGGAAAAGCGTTAACTTTGCGTATATTTCAATGAAAAAGGGCATGAATGTAGCATTGATAGGGTACGGAAAGATGGGGCACGAGATCGAACGTATCCTGGTTGAACGAGGTCATCAGATTGTATTGATCATCGATGTGAATAATACGCAGGATCTGAATGCCGAGAAACTGTCAGAAGCAGATGTTGCGATCGAATTCACGACACCGGGCACAGCGTACGGTAATGTGGTTACCTGTTTGGAATGCGGAGTTCCTGTAGTATGTGGCACCACAGCATGGCTGGATAAATTGCCGCAGATCGAGGCGTTGTGTAAGGCGAAAAATGGTGCTTTTTTCTACGCGTCGAATTATAGCGTGGGAGTGAATATTTTTTTCGAGATCAATCGTCGGCTTGCCGAATTGATGAATGCTTTTCCCGAATACGACGTTACGGTCGAGGAGGTTCATCACACCCAGAAGAAAGATTCGCCCAGCGGCACGGCAGTCACTTTGGCTGAGGATATTGTTACCCGTCTCGATCGAAAACAACAGTGGGTTGGGGAGACGACAACGGATCCCGCATCGCTCGAAGTGCTGGGAATTCGCCGGAGTGTGGTTCCGGGTATCCATACGGTGACCTATGAATCGTCTGTTGACACGATTACGATGACTCATAGTGCCAAGAGCCGGCAGGGATTTGCATTGGGGGCTGTTTTGGCGGCTGAGTTCATTCGCGATAAAAAAGGTATCTTTTCGATGCGCGATCTATTGGGTCTATAAACGAACATTAATGATAAAGTGTTTGCAAATACAATCGTTCATGCCTGAGGGCGTACGGTTGTATTTTTTGTGAACAGAACGGAGACTGAACGAATATGGAAAAATGGTGGCGTTTCTGGAAGAGCCGGTGGGTTAAGTTTGCGACCGTGGCGTTGCTCTATACGCTTTGGTTTGTCGTATGGACCGGAAATCTTTGGTTGTTGCTCGGCCTTCCCGTGATTTATGATGTATATATTTCTAAGTATATGTACCGGTGGGTCTGGAGCCGCCATAAGGCCCGCAAGGCCGCCAGTAAAGGTTATAAGAAGACGGCGGAGTGGGTGGAGGCAATTCTTTTCGCAACGGTTGCCGCAACCCTGATCCGGATATTCTTTTTTGAGATGTACGTGATCCCGTCTCCGTCGATGGAGAAGACGTTGCTTGTGGGCGACTATTTGTGTGTCAGCAAGGTGGCCTACGGACCCAAAATGCCCAATACACCGCTCTCATTTCCGTTTGTACACCATACGATGCCGTTTTCTCAGACCAAGAAATCGTTTTCGGAAGCGATACAGTGGCCATACCATCGATTGAAAGGATTCGGGCACCCTCAGCATAACGATGTGGTCGTATTCAATTTTCCGGCTGGCGATACCGTCGTGCTGGAGAATCAACAGATCAGCTATTACGATATCTTACGCGAATTCCAGGATGCGTATGGAGACAAACGAGGCCGTGAGATGCTTCAGCAGCAATACACAATCATCACGCGTCCGGTCGACAAGCAGGAGAATTATATCAAACGGCTGATCGGAATGCCCGGAGATACGATTCGGATCGAACATTCGGTTGTGACGGTCAATGGCGAGGAGCCTGCGCCGATACCGGGTCTTCAGTTCATGTATTACGTGCGGACGAACGGAAGTCCGATCAGCGCACAGACGTTTGAAAATTTGGGAGTTTCTCCGGATGACATTATGTATAATAATGTGAATCAGACTTATTGCATTCCGTTAACTGAAGCGATGCTGGAGAAGGTGGGAAAGTTTAAGAATGTGCTGTCGGTTCATAAAGAAGAGGCAACGGGTCCGAGCCCGGCTATTTTCCCTCATGATCCGCAATACGCCTGGAACGAGGATAACTTCGGGCCGCTATGGGTGCCTCGGAAAGGAGCGACAGTAGCCTTGACCTTGGAGAATTTGCCTCTCTACCGACGAGTGATCGACACGTATGAGGACAATGACCTCGAGGTACGTGATGGGGTCATCTATATTAATGGTCAACCTGCGGACAGCTATACGTTCCGGATGGATTATTATTTCATGATGGGTGATAACCGACACAATTCAGCGGATTCGCGATATTGGGGATTTGTTCCGGAGGATCATATTGTGGGTAAGGCATCCTTTGTGTGGTTGTCCCTTGATAAGAACAAATCGTTCCCGTCTAATATTCGGTGGCGCAAGATGTTCAAGTCGATCAAGTAAAGTGAATTTTTAGTTATGGAGGCGGATTGTTACCGAACGCTGTCCGGTCCGGCCGAGGCGATCTACAAGGAAAAGGGGAGTAAGTTTCTTGCTTTTGCCTATCCTGTGGAAAATGAGGATATGATCCGCACCCATCTTGATACATTGGCCAAACGTTATTATGATGCGACGCATCATTGTTATGCATGGCGTTTGGGTCCGCGAGGCGAGGA
>CASDSC010000217.1 GCA_949283215.1 uncultured Alistipes sp.
ATAATTGAGATAGACGTTAGACCAGTCGAAGAGTTCCATATCGAATTGCAGACTCAGGGTAAAAGGAATCGCATCGAGACTGCGGACACGGGTATTCTGTGCCAATCCGATATGCCCATAACAACCGTCACCGATCGGTTGGGCAATAAACGGATGGTTGATCCAGGGTTCGTATCGGCCCCAGGCGTACCCATAATAATCTTCCGTACCGGTACCGAAATGCGAAGGGAAGGTCTCTCCGTCGACATAGACCTTTTCGTCACCTTCTCCCCACCAACCCAAATTAGGATTGTATACCGTCACGGCATCGCCCACATACACGCCTTTTCCTTTCAACCGTGCAAAAGTCAGGTCCTGGGCATTTTCATCGCCCTGTGCATAAATGCGGGTAAACTGCTGCCAGGTCGTACCGAAATGCATCGAACGATCGTCCCACTGCCACGGACCATGCACAACCGACGCTTTCGAGATTTTGACCGGCTGACTGCCGTAATTTGTCAACGTGACCGTACAGCTCTTCTCAAAGGGCATGATCCAGCAGGCACTCATCACATCATCACGCACGGCACGCGTGTACCATGTCCCCGTAGCGACGGATTGATAACCTACGCCGAAGAAATCGCCGACCGGAGCCCACACGGTCTGCTCACCGTCGAAGGCAATCGACAGAACAGTTGACCGCAGAGCCTGTTGACGTTCGGCAGCATCGATCCGCATGGCAAGCCGATTGATGGCACGCGTACCGCGGATTGTGAAGCTGCGGCTTTCACCCGGTGCGAGGGTGGCGGTCAGATAGAGCGTACTGTCGCCGGCAACCACCGGGGCCTCGATAGCCGGACTGGCTGCCGCAAGTATCTGGTTAGTTTTCTCGATCAAGCGCGCATTCTTTTTCAATTCCTTTGTCGAGAACGAGACTACCTCGACAGGAGTAGTATAAGTCCGGTAATTGATTGCATAATAAACAATCGTCGTACTTTCGATTTTGCCCTCAGGGGTAATCTTCAAATCGGGCGATTCGATCGTCACTTTGCATCGTTCTGCATAAGGAATCGGCAGATAGAGATTGTGTCCCCGTTCCTCAGCCGGGGCCGCATCGGGCACCGAGGTCGACAGCGGGGCACCGCAGAGCAGATGACCGCTCAGGATGTCGCGCACATTACCTTCGACCACAGGTTTATCATAATCGTCCACATAAATACGCAATGTACCTTGCCCGCGGTTTACCCCCGAGAAGGTCATCCAAAAACGGACAATTGCCCCGGGCCCCTCGGCATCCATCATGACATACTCAGTCCGACCCTCGTGGGTTTCCTGACGGATAAATTGCCCCTGGTCGAAATTTCCGAACCAACCGCGTTTATCTTCGGGTGTAACTGAAGCCCGATCGTAGCTGCTGAATTGACGGCAGGTATAGGCAGGATCCGGCCAGCGGGCGATCGTCTCGCGGTTCGTCATTTCGCGCAATAACGTTTCGAGCGAAACAGTAGGCGGTGCGGCAGCAATCGACATCGGGCCGAACAAAACGCCTATAAGCAGAAGCAAGAAGTTCAGTTTTTTCATTATTGTCATTATTTCGTTTAGTAGTTTATACAATCAATATCAGGACACAACACAGCCTTAAACAGGCTGTCAAAATTCACAACCGCCGACGGAATTCGGAACAGATGATCGCCGTGGCCGTCGCTACATTAAGAGACTCTGAGGTCTGTGCATCGGCAGGATACGGTGGAATGAAAAGCCGGTGCGAAAGCTGTGCAGCCACAGATGCAGATATACCATTCCCTTCATTCCCCATCACTACGATACCGGCGGAGGGCAACGCAGATTGATATATGTTTTCGCCCTCCAGGAACGTACCATAACGGGGCAACCCCGCCGCATCGGCCTTATTCAGAAATGCGGGCAACTCGGTGTAATGAACTCGAACCCTGGCAATTGCACCCATCGTGGCCTGAACGACTTTGGGATTAAAACAATCAACCGTATGAGGAGAACATACGATATCACGAATCCCAAACCAATCGGCCAAACGGATGATCGTACCGAGATTACCCGGATCTTGCACATCATCGAGAGCCAAAGTCAATCGGTCGGTCAAATCCGCAATCCGTAACGTACGCCTCGGGATACCGATTAACGCAAGAAATGGGGTCGGCGTTTTCAACTGACTGATCCGCTCCATCTCTTTGGAACTGATTTCGATGACCTCATGATCAATCATCGCGGGAGTAACACTAGCTGTAGCATAAATACGACGCACAGCAAGACCCGAACCACATAATTCTTCGATCAGTTTTGCTCCTTCTGCCACAAACAGATGCGCCTCCGCCCGTTCCCGACGATCGACGAGCGAACGTATGAATAAAATATCGGCTTTAGTAAGTGCCATGACGATAACGGATAATACTCTAACAAAAATAGAAAAATTCGTCGATTGTAAGTTTTTTTTCCCACTGTTTTGGTCATTCGGTGAAATACTTTTACCTTTGCAGTTCAGAAACTTTTCTGAAAAGAGACAGTTTCAGCAAGGGAGTCAAGATACTTAACTTACTGAATATATATGTCCGACAAAAAAATCGCACGCCTCATTCTTGAGGACGGAACTCAGTTCCAGGGCTGGTCGTTCGGCAGTCCGGAGTCCACTTCCGGAGAAGTCGTTTTCAACACGGCCATGACGGGTTACCCCGAAAGTTTAACCGATCCATCCTATTCCGGACAAATTTTGGTAGTCACCTTTCCATTGGTTGGAAATTACGGTGTTCCAGGTTTCGATATTGAATACGGTCTGCTCAAATTTTTCGAGTCAGACCGTATTCATGTTAAGGGGGTGGTCATTTCCGACTATTCGTTCAAGTACAGCCACTGGAATGCAGTGAAAAGTCTCGACGAATGGCTTCGTGAAAATCACGTCCCAGGATTGTACGGGGTCGACACGCGAGAGATCACAAAAATTATTCGCGAACGGGGTGTGATGCTCGGCAAGCTGGCAGTCGACGGCACACAGGCTCCGGAAGGCTTTACCGATCCCAACAAAGAGAATCTGGTGGCCAATGTAAGTTGTAAAGA
>CASDSC010000218.1 GCA_949283215.1 uncultured Alistipes sp.
CCCGAAATCGGTGTCGCCTCAACGAAAGCTTTTACGGGGCAGGTGACCGTATTGGCTATGTTGGCATTGACCATCGCCCATGAACGAGGCGTGATTGATCCTGGACATTATAGCCGAGTGATCAGAACGCTGCGCAAATTACCCGAATTGATCGAAGAGGTCCTGAAATTGAATGATCAAATACAGGATCTGTCGAAGATATTTACGTACGCCCATAATTTCATCTATTTGGGACGCGGTTATAACTATCCTGCGGCACTGGAAGGCGCTCTTAAACTGAAAGAGATATCGTATATACATGCCGAAGGGTACCCCGCTGCCGAAATGAAGCATGGCCCGATCGCATTGATCGATATGGAAATGCCTGTCGTCGTGATTGCTACCAATGACAGTATATATGAAAAGATGGTGAGCAACATCCAGGAGGTAAAAGCTCGGAAAGGGCGTGTGATTGCCATTGTGACCAAAGGCGACGAGGTTGTGCGTAACATCGCCGATTATTGTATAGAGGTGCCGGATGCGGATGAATGCATTTCGCCGATTATCGCTTCGATCCCCTTGCAACTGTTGGCGTATTACATCGCCGTGAATAAAGGACGGGATGTGGATCAGCCACGTAACCTGGCCAAGTCGGTAACGGTAGAGTAACTCATAAGAGGTCATGAAAATGACGTTCGGTAAAATAGCTGCACTATGTGCCGCCTGGTTCATTACTTGTCAAGTGATGGCGAGTGAAGGTGTTGTTACCGGTGCGCAGCGTATGGAGGAGTATTTGCCTCTGCTGGAGGGTAAACGTGTGGGGTTGTTAACCAATCAGACCGGTGTGGTGGATGGTGTACATTTGGTCGATACGCTGTTGGCACGAGGAATCGATGTACGTGTCGTATTTGCTCCCGAACATGGTTTCCGAGGTGAGGCCGATGCGGGTGAACATGTGGCTTCCTATACAGACAAGAAAACCGGTGTGGAGGTCATCTCGATCTATGGTGCCAATAAAGAACCGAAAATCGAGGATGTCGAGAAGGTGGATGTGGTCGTGTTCGACATCCAGGACGTGGGGTTGAGGTATTATACCTATCTCTCGTCGATGCATTACATGATGAAAACGTGTGCGGCAACCGGCAGACGATTGGTGGTGCTCGACCGCCCGAATCCCAATGGCATGTATGTCGACGGACCGATTCTCGATTTACGTTATCGTTCGTTCGTGGGTATGCATCCGATCCCGGTAGTGCATGGAATGACTCTCGGTGAATTGGCCCGTATGATCAATGGTGAGGGTTGGCTCGGAGAGGGGGTCCGCTGTAAATTGACGGTGATCACCTGCCAGAATTATACTCATCAGACTCGTTATCGGCTCCCTGTGGCCCCGTCGCCCAATTTGCCCAATATGCGGTCGATCTATCTCTATCCCTCGCTCTGTTATTTTGAAGCAACGCCGGTGAGTATCGGCCGCGGAACCGAATTCCCGTTCCAGGTGTACGGACATCCCGCGATGGACGGAGATTTCCAGTTTATACCCCATGAAACCAACGGAGCCAAAAATCCGCCACAGAAAGACAAAGTATGTCATGGCGTCGATCTGCGTGAGGGCCTTTCTGATGAGACATTGATCGCGCGCGGAATAGACCTTTCTTATGTGATCAAAGCATATCATGCGCTTGGTTTGGGAGAGAAATTCTTTACTTCGATGTTCGAACGATTGATAGGGGTGGGCTATGTCCGTACGATGATCATGGAGAACGCAAACGCTGCGGAAATCCGAGCTCGTTGGGCTGATGATGTAAAGCATTTCCGCGAACAGCGTAAACCTTATCTATTATATGAAGAGTAAACGGTGCATCTGGCTTGCAGCGTTTTTCCTGACGGTTGCAATCTCATCGGCAGCACGGAGCATAATCCCGCAACCGGTGAAAGCGGAACGCTTGGGTGGGGAATTCGCTATCGGTGCATCCACAGCCATTGTGACTGATACCTGTCCCGAACTGGCTGATTATTTGAATGAATATCTGGCCCCGGCTGTGGGAACTCCTCTGGCCGTGACGAATGATTATCGGCTGTTCAATACCATCAGATTGCGGATTGTCGATACGTTGCAGATGCCTGCTGAAGGTTACCTGCTCGAAGTGACGCAAGGTAGTATCGTGATTCACGGTCGGGATCGCGGCGGTTTGTTCAATGGGATACAGACCCTCCTGCAGCTGATGCCCGCGTCGATTTATACCCGTGAACCGGCTGCCTCTCCGAACGGGCTAAAAGTGCCGTGTGCGGTGGTCGTCGATTATCCTCGCTATGCGTACCGGGGCGTTATGCTCGACGTGGCCCGGACTTTTTTCCCGAAAGAGGAGGTAATGCGTTATATAGACCATCTATCGCACCACAAGATCAATCGGTTGCATTGGCATTTGGCCGATGACGAAGGGTGGCGGATCGAAATCAAGGGGTATCCTGAACTGACCGGAAAAGGCGCGTGGCGTGGTCCCGGTGAGGCGGTCGATGCAATATACGGTGCGTGGAATCAACGTTACGGAGGATATTATACGCAGGACGAGATCCGTGAGATCGTTGCTTATGCAGCCTTGCGAAATATTGAGATCGTCCCGGAGATCGATTTGCCGGGCCATAGTCGTGCCGCAGGGCGCGCTTACCCTGAAATATTGTGCCCTTCGTCGCAGCAATTTACCGCGCGCTCTCCGGATCGTCGCAATGTGTGGTGTGCTGCGCGTGAAGAGAATTATACGATGCTGGCCGAGATCGTCCGGCAGTTAGCCGAACTTTTCCCGTCTCAATATCTGCACATGGGAGGGGATGAGGTCGAATCTGCTCAGTGGAAAGGGTGTGCTGCCTGCCGAAATCTGATGGCGAAGAAGGGCTTGCGGGGAACAAAGCAACTCGAAGCCTATTTCATGGGGCGTGTGGGCGAGATTGTTCAAGCCAATGGAAAACGTTTTGCCGGTTGGGATGAGGTGGTCGAGGCGAAGACGCATCTGCCCGAAGGCAGTGTAATTTACGGATGGCAGAGCATCGAGACGTGTCAGAAGGCTGCCGATGCAGGGTATTCGGTCATCGCGATGCCTGGAAGTTATTGCTACATCGATATGCGTCAGTCCCCCGACGAAAGGGGGCAAACATGGGCCGGAATGGTCAATACCGAGCGGCTCTATTCGTTTGAACCCGCCGAATTGGGAATGAATCCTGCTCAACGAAAACGTATTTATGGAATCGAAGGGGCTTTCTGGTCCGAGTTGGGGCAACCCGAAGGTTTTCTCGACTATCAGTCCTACCCGCGGATTTGTGCGTTGGCCGAGGTCGGGTGGAGTCAGCGGAACAGGCGTAATTGGAACGGTTTTTACCGCCGGTTGACCAGTGAACATCTGGACCGTTTGACTGCGATGGGTATCGACTATTGGGTATTTCCGGCCGAGGTGGAGTTGCAGAACGGAACGGTGACGGCCCGAGCTCCATTCCCCGGAGCAGAAATCCGTTATACGGCAGGTGGAGGTATTCCCGGGGAGGATGCGATGGTTTACAGCGAACCGTTGCCTGCCGAGAACCTCGACAAATACTGCTTCAGAGTATTTCACCGCGGAAGAAAAGGTCCGGTGCAGGTAGCTGCCGGAACCTATCGTGCAACGATTGGTGCCGATACGGTACAAGTATACGAACTGCCGCTTACACAACTGGTCGATCGGGACGGATTATGGTATCTGCGGGCATATGCCTCCGATCCGGATATGCGTATTCTGTCTATGGCCGTCGATGCGCCCGATACAAGTTATTCGATTGTCCGGTATGGTATGGCTCTCAATCCGTTCCACAACATGCGCTTTTATGCAGAGCCTAAAGCGCGCGCCGGGGTGATGCGGATCTCTGTGAAAAATTTGGGACACAGGGCGGCTGATTTGCGGTTCGAATTCCGCCTGTCGCCTTATATCGAGCCGAAAGTTACTTTACATAGTTCCATCCCCGAGAATCGTCGTTTCCCGTTGCGTAATGCGACGGACTATAACTTTACCTCATACGTCCGTACGGCTGGTGGATGTAAACGTGGTGACCAATTTACCTATCGGTTTGAGGAACCGGTCGGTTGTCAAAGTATCGAGGTCCGTACCGGATTGTCCCATATGCCCCGGTATCTGATCCCTTCGGGTTATGTCGAATGGTCGGCGGATGGAACAACATTCGTACGGGCAGGCGATCTGGTGGACGGTGTCGCTGTGATTCGGCCGGAGGGTAGGGTACGTGCCGTGCGTGTCGTGTCAACAGCCGATGGAAACGGGGAGAATGCGGTCGCTTTACAGGATTTGAAAATTATACCGCTGAAATAACTGATGAAAATACGGGGTTTTGTATCTCTTTTGTCTTTGGCCTGGCCGTTGTTGACTATGGCCGGAACCGAAAATCGGGGCGAAATAGTACCGCAG
>CASDSC010000219.1 GCA_949283215.1 uncultured Alistipes sp.
CAGAGCGGCTTTTTCATCAGCTTTTTAGAACTTAAGACATAAAACGAGACCGTAATACGAGATGATGATAAACGCAAACGCCGGGATCCAATAAGAGTTCTGGATACTACCAGATGCATCCGAAACGATACCTTGAATCTGAGTCAAAACGGCAGCACCTGCAATAGCCATTACCATACCGGCACCACCCATCTTGGTATCTTCGCCCAAACCCTTCAGACCGAAACTGTAAATTGTCGGGAACATCAGCGAGAGGCAGAACGAAATACCCATCAAACCATATACACCGGCTGCACCGGGAGCATAAACGGTAATCATACAGCAAACGATAGCCAATACAGCCATAGTTGACAGGATATTACGCGCTTTGAAGAAACGCATCAAGCCGGTGCAGATGAACCGGGCGAGGACAAAGAGGATGAGCGACATGATGTAGTAGGTTGCACCGGCTTGTTCTGCGGTACGAGGCAACAAAGCATCCAGGCCGATTGCATCAGCGAAGCCGTAGAATCCTTGAGCGATAGGTTCAACGTGACGCAAAGCATCGATGATCTGGTCGGTTGATGCATTTTCTGGCAATGCAGCAATCACTCCGTCAAAGTTGAGTTGTTGCATCGAGTAGCGGATGATAAACGACCATGTAGAGATTTGCGCTCCGATATCGGCAAACTGTGCGATTACACCCCATACATACCGTTTGTTGTGCACGAGGCGTTTTACAGTACCTTTGAAGTCTACATTCTTGTCATCTTCCCTCAAATTCGGCATCTTGGTGATCAAGATTGCGATCAAGAATGCAATCATGATGAAACCGAGAGTCATATAAGCCATGGTTACCGAATTGAGCTCTTCTCCTTGAATCGCAGTTAATTGTTCCGGAGAGAGCGCTGCACGTTCTGCTGCATTCAGTGAGTTGAGTTGCGACAAAACGAAAATCTGGCTGATTACCACACCAGAGATAGCGCCCAGCGGGTTGAACGATTGTGAAAAGTTCAAACGTTGGGTAGCCGTAGATTCCGGACCGAGAGCCAATACATACGAGTTGGTTGAAGTTTCGAGAATCGAAAGTCCCGCGAACAGGATGAAAATGGCGAACAGGTACATGGCAAAGCTGAGATCGATATTGATTTCAGAAGCCAGCATGGCCGGATAGAAGAGCAGTGCACCAACCGCATACAGCCCCAAACCGAGCATTACACCAGCCCGATATGTGTATTTTTTGATGAAGATAGCGCCTGGCACTGCGAAGCATCCGTATCCGAGCAAATAACAAACAACTTGGATCCATGCTGTTTTTGCGTCCGAAATGCTCATAATGCGTTTGAAAGCAGCAAGCATCGTGTCGGTCATGTTGTTCGGAACCGCCCAAGCGAAGAACAATGAGGTCAACAGGATGTACGGCCACATTATGCCTTTGGGGATGACTCTTTCTTTTTCCATAATTTTAAGTCAGTAGATTTTTTTGGTCAGTAGAGTGATGATTACAAGTTTTTAGGGAATACTTTGGCCACTTTCTGAAGGTCGAGGTTCAAAACTGCTTTCGAAATAGCATTCAAGGCAGCTTCGTCGCCTTCAAAGTGGAATACGCGTTGAACGTGTTGTTTCGATTCACCTGGTTTGAGGGCAGCACCCGGAGAAGAAGTCTCAACTTCATAGAATGGGCCCATGATTGTACCATCTTCAGTAGGACCGTCGTTGTATGCGTTGATTGCATCTCCGTTGAATGGATCGTCCTGCGGACCCCAGTTGCCGTTTACATAATCTTGTTTGCCTTCAGGCATATTGTACCACAGAATCGAAAGAATCTTTTTGTCCGAATCGTAGCTACCAGCGTAATTAGTGGCGCGACCGTTAGGTACACCGATTTTGTTACGCATCTTGCCGTCGATTTTCAGGAAAATAAACCCTGTTGTATCAACGATCAAACGTTCAGCAGGTACTTTGCCGAAATACATGTCGTTTACGATCGGCTGTACGTCGCTGTTGGTGTTGTACGGTACGAATACGGTTGTTGCCGGAGTGAAATTAAAGTGTGACAACATCCAAATTGACGGGATACCAGTCTCTTTGGTCCATTCGTTTTCACCTTTGTTAGTGATTACGTTGTTACTTTCGTATGCCACGCATTTGACAGCAGGATCGATGTCGACGTTCAACATTGACGTAATGTCGTCTTTAGAAAGCATTGTGATGGTACGTTCTACGCCGATATTGAATTCGGTGCCCGATGCGTTCGACACTTTACCGTCTTTAGTGAATTTTACTGAATTAGGAGTTTGAGCAGCTACGTCATAAGCTTCCGTGTCGATCAGCGCGGGAACGACCCAGTTGCTGAACACCTGTTCTTGACCCGGTTTGAAATAGAGCGAGAACGGGCCGCCTTCCGGACCGAGCCAGAAACGCTCTTCACCGCCGTATGCGTTGAATTGGTCGCTTTTTTGACCAGCCTCGATAAATTTGTAGTTGATCCAACCGTAACTAGTACCTTGGTCACCATCGGCAGTTGATGTGATTACACGTGCTTGGAAAGCCGGAATAAGCAGCACTTTTGCTTGTCCGTCTTCACTTTTCAGTTCGATTGTTTTGATCCCGTGGTCAGCCAGGAATTTTACGTCGTAACCATAGCTTCCTTGTTCCATAACTTTCGTTTCGTTGTTGCAGGATACCGTGGCCGCTGCAGCCATGCAGAGCATCGAGGCACCTATCAGGTTAAACTTTTTCATGATGGATGGATGTTTGTGGAGGAATGTAATAATAAAACCCGTGAGGTTAGTCCTGTTGGATTAACCTCACGAGAGTTAGTGTTTATTAGTACAGAGGACCTAGTTTTTCGCAGGCTCTGTAATCGGAACCTTCCGGATCCATGCCGAATGCATTCCAATATGTCGGACGGAAAATTTGATCTTCCGGTACGTTGTGCATGGCGACAGGAATACGGAGCATTGAAGCCAGCGTAATCAGGTCGGCACCGATGTGTCCGAAACTGAATGCACAGTGGTTAGCGCCCCACGCATTCATGACGTTGTATACATCTTTGAATTTACCTTCACCCGTAAGTCTCGGGGTAAAGTATGTAGTCGGCCAAGTCGGGTCGGTACGTTTGTCGATGATTTCCTGTTGATCGGGATCGAGGCGAGCGGTCCAACCTTCGGCGAGTTGCAATACGGGGCCTTGACCTTTGATGTAGTTGATACGCATGATCGTAACAGGCATACCCTCCATGGTGAGGAATTTCGAAGAATATCCACCACCACGGAAATAACCCAGGCTACCTTGATGCCAAGTGGTATTGTCGAGACATTTCTTGACATCTTCTTCGGTGATTTCCCAGAAAGGTTTCATGGCCGGTTTTCCATCTTTGGTCATTTGGCCCGAGCCATCGATAGCGGCAGAACCTGAGTTGATCAAGTGGATGATACCGTTGGCTGCCAGACCTTTGGGTGCTTTACCGGTAGCGCGTTCGATAGCCTCAGGGCTCCAGAATGTACGAACGTCGGCAAATACCGAAGCAGTGTTGGTCAACAGGTGACCGAACAACATGGAGATACCGTTGAGAGTATCGTTTTCGGTAGCCACCACAAACGGTTTACGAATACCGTTCCAGTCGAACGAAGAGTTCAGGATGGCTTCGCTGAAGTCGCCGTTCGGCATGAAGTCGGTCCATTGGCGTTGGCCTTGGAAACCTGCAGCGATAGCGTTGTGACCATTTGATTCTTCGTTGAATCCCATAGCTTTGAGTTTCGGGTTTCCGATCATCAGGTCGCGGATAATCAGTGTCATCTTAACGACGATCTTCCAGATTTCGTCGGCTTCTGCCCGAGTCTTTTTGAGGCTTTCCGGATTCATGTCGGCACCTTCGTGGCAATTTTTCTTTGTCCATTCCATAGCCTTGTCGTACTCCTCTTTGTCATAGAGGTCGTTGGTCAGGCGGCGGATGACTTCACTCATGTCCACGTATTCGTTCCGCATACCGAGATAATTCTGGAAGAAGTCTTCCTGAACGATACAGCCTGCGATACCCATGGCAACGTTACCGATAGACAGGTATGATTTGCCTTTCATTTGAGCGACAGCCAAACCGGCTTTGGCGAAACGGAGCAATTTTACCTGAACATCTTCGGGGATCGAAGTGTCGTTTGCATCCTGAACGTCGCGGCCATAGATGCTGAATGCAGGAATGCCTTTTTGATTGTGGCCGGCGAGAGCTGCAGCCAAATATACGGCACCTGGTTTTTCGGTTCCGTTGAATCCCCAAATAGCTTTCGGGATCGTAGGATCCATATCGATTGTTTCGGTACCGTAGCACCAGCAGCGGGTCACAGAGATTGAGACGCCAACACCTGCGAGGGCAAATTTTTCAGCACACGCAGCAGCCTCTTTCACGCCGCCGATTGTTGAGTCAGCGATTACGCATTGTACGGGAGTACCGTCTTCGTAACGCAAATTTTTGGTCAGGAATTCAGCCAGATTTTTGGCCATAGCCATGGTCTGTTCCTCGAGCGACTCACGGACGCCCAATTTTCCTTCACGTCCGTCAATGATCGGACGAATACCAATTTTCGGCATCATAATCATTTGGTTTTAGGTTCTATAATGTTGTTTATGTTTACCTCTTTTACGGGCAAAATTACTTCGCAAGGTAAGGTTTTGCTGTCAATATGCAAAATAAAATCCGATTATTTTTTTTGAAAAAAAGAATGCGTTTTAATCTTAAAAAGGGAGGGAGGGGCGTGGTGTGAAGTACAAAATGTTGGCTGTTCGTGTATTATGAAGACAGAATAGGAACTGCTGCGAAAGGCTTATTTGATAATAATTTTTGACAACGTAAATAGACGTTAATTTCAGTGAAGGAATCGCAAACAAGCGATAGTTTGAAAAAAGGAAATTTGCGTTTGTCGACACAAATGTTGGGTTGGTCTATTTTCTGTGGAACAATCGTTGTAACTCTGTATCTTTGATCTGACTTTAAATTTTAAGTGTGTATTAGCCTCATGAGAAATAGTTTATTCGTATTCATTTTGTGCGGATGGTTTTTGTGGCCTTGTTTTGCAACGGCACAATCCAAGAATGCTCGAGCTACGGTGAGCGGTTATGTGATCGATGGTGAAAATAACGTGCCGTTACCAGGAGCCGTTGTATTGATCGATACCACTCTACATGCCTTGACCGATGCAAAAGGACAATTTACGATCAGTAATGTGCCGATGGCCGAGGTCCAATTGTCTGTGTCTTATTTAGGATATAAGAAAATTAATCGTACGATTGAGATCACACAGCGCAATACGAATCTGGGTGTGATTCGCATGGAAGTCGAGACGAATAAGATTGAGGATGTGGTGGTGACCACCGAGGCGATTATCGCGGTGCAGAAAGGCGATACGGTCCAATACAATGCGGGCGCCTTCAAGACCAATCCGGATGCTGATGCGAGTGATCTGCTTTCCAAAATGCCCGGTATGACTATCGAGGACAATAAGGTGGAGGCTCAGGGAGAAGAAATTACGCGAGTATATGTGGATGGGAAACTGTTGTTTGGAGATGATCCGATGAGTGCTCTTAATAATTTGCCGGCGGATGTAGTCGAAAGTATACAGATGTTCGACGAACAGAGTGATGAGTCGAAATTCACCGGTTTCGATGATGGGAAACGATCCCGTGCGCTGAATGTGGTGACCAAACACAAGATCAATCGGAGTATGGTGGGCCGGTTCAATGGCGGTTACGGTCAGGAGTTGGGTCAAACCTCTTTTGATAAGTATAAAAATCGTTATGGGGTGAATGCCGATTTCAGTTCGTTTACGGATAAGAGCCGTTGGACGGCAGCGGTCAATATCGGCAATGTAGAGCTTCGTCGTGGACGGTTCGGTCGACGGGGAGGGGGCTTGTCAACCAATCAACAGGTTACCCTGGGTTATGCCAATGAGTGGAAGGATAAGATCAAATTGACCGGGAACTATCGATTCAATGGTTCGGAGACAACGACCGAAAGTGCTCAGATGCTCGATTATTATCCAACGGAACTCTATTCGAGTCGAATCTATCGCGATACGAGTTATTCGGAATCGGATAGTTATACGCACAATGCCAATATTCGGTTTGAATATGAAATCGATTCACACAACCGGTTGTTATTCACGCCGAATGTGTCGTTCGGAAATACACGCAGTATGAGTTTGAGCCGGAATACGGATATGCGTGACGGTCGCGTGTTGAGTTATTTCAATTCGGATAACAACAGTACCGGCAATAATTTCAACACAGCAGGACAATTATTGTATACACATGTATTCGGAAAACCTGGACGAGCGTTAACAACCAATATTGATTATCAATTTGGGAAAAATAATTCCGATGCCTATCAACGGGACAGTACGACGATGCGGATTGATTCTGTGATTATTCATCCCTCAACGGCAGAACAGATCGATACGTCGTTTTGGCGTTCGACGCCGCGCTGGCTCAATAATGTGTCGGATAATTATAATAAGGTTGCTTCAGTACGTTTGACCTATGCCGAGCCGATCGGAGCTTTTCAACGGGTTAGTGTCAATTATCGGTTCCGGTACGAAGACAGCAAATCAGACCTGCGGGCATACGATCTTTTGCTGGATGATATCAATAATATGGATACGTCGTTGTCCAATACATACAGTCGTCATTATTTTTCTCATAGCGCGGGATTGGGATACAATTTGCACCGCAATAATTCCAATCTTGATGTGGGGTTGGATTATCAGCGTATCGAGTTGGTAAAGAACCAGCAATTCCCACAGATGAGCGATCAGAACCGTTATTTTTCGGCATGGGCTCCGCGTCTTGAGTATCGATATGACCTGGATAAGCGGAAATTTTTACGCTTGAACTATTCGGGGGAGACCGGGATACCGTCTGTCGAAGAGTTGCAAAATGTGGTCAATTCCTCCAATATGCAGCGTCTGTCGGCCGGTAATCCCAATCTGAAACAGAGTTATTCTCACACCTTGCGTTTGGATTACGGTTCTTCGAATATTGAGAAATCGACCAATTTCTTCCTGGGTTTCCAGGCAGTTGCTACACGCAATCGTGTGAGCAATCGGCTGATCGAATTTAGTGAGGAGACCGTATTGCCCGAGTATAACAATTTTGTGGCGCCCGCTAACTCTCAGTTGACTTTGCCGGTCAATGTCAACGGATATTATTCGACGCGTATTTTTACGGGTTTCAGTTTTCCTCTTCGTAAGTTGAAGACCAATGTCAATCTCAATGCTTTTTACCGGTATGAGCGGAATCCGACCTATACGGGCGATGTGCTGAATATATCGAATGGCCATACGGGTAATGTACGAGTAGGATTTGTGAGCAACATATCGGAGAATGTCGATTTCAACATTTCGTCGTCGACCAATTTTACCTACGCGGCCAATACGGTTCGTAGCAATACTCGTTATATTGCGGAGAATGTCAGGGCGCAGATTAATATTATTTTCTTGGGCGGATTTGTGTTTACTACCGATTTTTCGTATCAGTACAATCATAACGCAGCCGAGTCGGGATACACGCAGCAATACTGTTTGTGGAATGCCGGGATTGGCCGTAAATTTTTCCGCAAACGTCAGGGAGAACTCCGGTTTACGGTATATGATCTGCTCAAACAGAATCGTAGTTTGTCGCACTCGATCAGTGCCAATTACATCCAGGATACATGGACCAATACGTTAGGTCGGTATTTCATGGTTACATTCAGTTACCGGTTCAATTCGTTGAATGCGTTGTCTCGAGGTCAATCGTCAGAAGGATTCCGGGGTGGTCCGCCTGAAGGAGGTCCGGGTCATGGTATGCCGCCGATGGGTGGTCCCGGATTTGGCCCTGGGCCGAGATAAGCCGTTAGTTACCAATAAGTCCAGTTTTGAACACGATTGATAACCGTTGTCGTATGAAGCGTTTCCCTGTATTGCGCAAAGTGCTATTGCATTTAGCTTGTTGGACCGCCCTGATTGTCATCAATGTCATGATGATGCAGGGGTACGGTCTA
>CASDSC010000220.1 GCA_949283215.1 uncultured Alistipes sp.
CTGGAGAAAAGCGTGTGGGTTGTGTCGTTTTATTTGGTGTCAGGGACCAATTTGTACAACTTGTCTCCGCGTCGTATCATGGCAGGGGTTTGGATCGAACAGGTCGTCCCTTGTAATGCTTTGTTTACGGGCTTTTCTGCTACCCGTATTTCGTCGGCAGTGAGTTCCACCACGCCGGTAGTCTCTCCCATGAATAATAATTCGTCTCCTATTTCGATCGGAGCAGCCTCGACTTGTATTTCTGCAACCGACGGCTGTTTGAAGAAGTTGGTCACCTTGCCGACATATACCTTGTGACGAGTGGCCGATGAGCCGTATTCCGAGGTTAACTCGGGAATCGGTGTACCGGCATAATATCCAGCCCAGAATCCCCTGTTGAATACCGTGGAGAGACGTTCTTTCCAGGCAGCGATTTTTTCGGGTGTATAAGTACCGTCGGCAATAGCCCGTAAGGCACTGTCGTAGCATTCGCATACTCGTTTGACATATTCGGCTCCGCGGGCACGTCCTTCGATTTTGAGTACACGAACACCTGCATCGACAAACTTGTCGAGAAAATCGATCGTGCAGAGGTCCCGCGGCGAGAGAATGTATTTGTTTCCGAGCAGCAGTTCGTCTCCGGTTTCGGTATCCCGTATGACATATGAACGACGGCAGATTTGGCGGCATGCTCCGCGGTTGGCCGAACACCCTTCGGTCATCAGGCTGAGGTAGCATTTCCCCGAGATTGCCATGCAAAGGGCCCCGTGTGCAAACATTTCGATTCGGATCCGGTCGCCGTGAGGACCTCGAATATCGCGTGCCTCGATCTGTTCGTGTATGTGTTTGATTTGGGGCAGTGTGAGTTCGCGGGCCAGGACGACGACATCAGCGTATGGGGCATAGAATTGAAGCGTTTCGATATTCGACACGTTGAGTTGTGTCGAGATATGTACTTCGACGCCGATACTGCGGGCATAGGCAATAGCCGCCTGGTCAGAAGCGATTACGGCATCGACACCTTCAGCTTTTGCCCGGTCGATAGTCTTCCGCATATCGGGAAGATCTTCGTCGTAAAGGACGGTGTTGACGGTCAGATAGGTTTTTAGCCCATGGTCATGGGCTGTTGCGACGATGCGGGCGAGGTCGTCAAGTGTGAAATTGGCTGACGAACGCGACCGCATGTTGAGTATTCCCACACCAAAATAGACCGAGTCGGCTCCGCCTTGAATGGCGGCCATCAATGACTCGTACGAGCCTACCGGGGCCATGATTTCGATCTGTTCGCGCGATATAGCCATAATTCTATTTTTGACGGTCAATCAGGCTGTGTGCTAACTCCTTGAACGGCTCTTTGCGGGTATTGTCAAGAGGCAGGCGGTCGAGTGCGGCCAACGCCCGGTCGAAATATTCGGAGGCCTTCTGTTCGGTCAATTCCCGTATGCCGAGTTTGTCGTAAAGAGCTCGCACGCGAGTGAATTTTTCGGCAGCATCGATACGGCGGTCAGCCATGATTAAGGTAAGTTCCTTGCGTGTGCCGGTAGGGGCGAGAGTCAGCGCGTTAATCAGTAGGTATGTTTTTTTGTTGCATGCGATATCTCCACCCACGGCTTTCCCGAGTCGGGAGGGGTCACCGTATGTGTCGAGCAGGTCATCCTGCAACTGAAATGCGATGCCGAGGTTCATGCCGAATTCGGCCAGTGTTTCGGCATCTGTATTGGAGGCCCCTGCGAGTATAGCTCCCATGCGGAGTGCTCCAGCAATCAGGGCTCCCGTTTTTAGTCCGATCATGTTGAGGTATTCCTCTGCTGAGACATCGTTCCGAGTTTCGAAATCCATGTCGTATTGCTGCCCTTCACATACTTCGATGGCCAGACGGTTGAATGTTTCAGCCAGAGCTGGGAGCGAAACGATCGGAGACTGCATCAGAATGCGGTAAGCGCAGATCAGCATCGCATCGCCTGACAGAATGGCTGTGTTGGAGTTCCAGCGAGTATGCACGGTCGGTTTGCCTCTTCGTGTGGGGGCATTATCCATGATGTCGTCGTGGAGAAGGGTAAAGTTGTGGAACACTTCAGTCGCTATAGCTGCGGGCAACGCTGCATTCAAATCGCCACCGAACATGTCGCAGGCCATCAGTAATATCACCGGTCGGATCCGTTTGCCTCCGCCCTCGAGTGTATATGCAATCGGAGCATAAAGACCTTCTGGCTTAGATGGCCATTTGAGGTGTTGCAAGGCTTGTTCGACCATTGCGTTCAATGCTTGTCTGTCGTGCATGATCTGTCTGAAATTTATGGGGGCAAAGATAGCAAGAAAGCTCGGATTTGTCAATTGTGCGGTCGAAAGTCATCACTGGGCTGTGCAACTCTATGGTTAGGAGGTGTGGCTATTTACTTGTGTGATAAGAAAAATAATTTTGGTGTATAGATCGGCAATTAAATTGCTATATTGTACAAGTAATTGCGAGGAGGATTTGCATGTTAGCATTGGAAAACCGAGTTTTCACTTGCCTCTGCGTTCGCCTTTTTTTATATTTGCATGAAAGCGAATTTTGATCGATTCCTTTTGTTGGAGAGACCCGGTTCGTGATAAAATAGTGAATGACATGAAAAAACAGATTGCCGTCGGCATTGATATTGGCGGCACCAATACAGCTTTTGGACTGGTTGATTGTGAAGGAAATATGTATGGGGAGTCGGTGATGTCGACTCGGAATTATCCTGATCCTGATCAGTTCGTTGAGGAGATGTATATCGGAATTCAGACCTTGCTCAAAGCGCTTGATTTCGATTATGAATTGGTTGGAGTGGGAATCGGTGCTCCGAATGCCAACCATTTTCGGGGGACGGTCGAAAATGCTGCCAATATTGCTTGGCGAGGCATTGTGCCGCTTGTAGATAAATTCAAGCGTTTTTTCCCGAATATACCCGTGTTGATTACTAATGATGCGAAGGCAGCCGCGGTAGGAGAGATGGTTTTCGGCGGGGCCCGTGGCATGAAGGATTTTATTGTGATTACGCTCGGGACGGGACTGGGCAGCGCGTTTGTGGCCAATGGACAGATTATATATGGACATGATAGTTTTGCTGGAGAGTTGGGACATGTGATTGTCAACCGGACTGGGCGTGTGTGCGGATGTGGTCGAAAAGGGTGTCTGGAGACATATGTCTCGGCTACCGGAATTAAGCGTACCGTGTTTAAATTGATTGCCGATCATACC
>CASDSC010000221.1 GCA_949283215.1 uncultured Alistipes sp.
GAAGCTGTTGACTGGAATAACCCTTTTACCAACGGGAATGGTCCGTGGAGAGTCAATAAACGGAAGTAGTGATAAGCAATCAAGAAGCGAGCTTCTTTTTTATATTGCTCAACCAATGCTTCAGTCAATTGTTGATCAGGAAGAGGATATACATTATCAATGAACTGATAAGCGGCACGTACAGCCTTGTATGTCTCAGACCAGATGTTGAAGTTGTCACGATAATTCGATGTAGGAGACCAGTTACCGCTGATAGTCTGGATAGCCCACATTTCGAGGTCACCGAGCTGTTGGTTTGCAGTGATCTCATCACCCAACAAAGCAAAACCACGAGCTGCGGTATAATCGCTGTAGGTATCTTCAACCCACCAGTATACACCAGCGAGCCACTCTTCTGCGCGGACTTTATTGTTGAAGACGGTTTCAAACGTAATGATGTTATCCGCCTTAATATCCAGGAATTTGTCGCACGAAGACAATCCACCAGTCAGGACTGCTGCGCCAACAAATAATTTTATGAATGTTCTTTTCATTGTCATACTCTTGTTAGTCATTCACATTTAGTAAGTCATGTGCAATTAGAATGAAACTTCCAGACCTACTGCGATACTCTTTATAGGCGGATAAGCCATACCATTACCAGAGATCATTTCAGGATCCCACAAGTCAAATTCCGAGAAAGTCAACAAGTTCGTTCCACGTACATACAGACGGGCGTTACGCATTCTTGCAGCATTCTGCCATTTTTTCGGTAAGGTAAAGCCGAGTTCAACATTTTTCAGACGAAGGAAACTACCGTTCTTTGTCCACCAAGTAGAATATCTGTGGTTGTTACCGCTGAAACCATAGGAGAGGCGAGGCCAGAAAGCATCCTGACTGGGAATTTCCGGAGTCCAACGGTCGTCGCAGTTGGTATAGTAGTTACCGAGGGCACCCGAACCTTCACCGGGGATAAATGCGTTGGTACCGCCTACACCCAGCATAAAATCAGTTTTGCCTACCCCTTGGAAGAAGAAGCCGAAATCAAGCCATTTCCAGTTAATGGTAGCACCGAAACCGTAGTTGATTGCACCGAAGCGAAATGGATTTCCAAAATATCCTTTATCAGCATCAGTAATGACGCCGTCATTATTGAGGTCTGCGTATTTAATGTCACCAGGTTTTACAGTACCGTACGAAGGTTGAGGAATTCCTTCTTTCAATTCACCCGTCCATTTGTTGGCGAAATCTTCATCCGTATACAATCCTTCAGCTTTCAGCATCAAGTCTACGAAACTTGATTTACCTACCAATGAACGATCTGTACCGATAATACCGTTCGGTTCGTCATATTCGATCACTTTATTCTTGATGTAAGAGAATGTACCGCGGAAACCGATGAACAAATCTTCATTGATTTTGTGATTGTAGTTCAGGGTCAACTCAATACCGCGGTTTTCCATGATACCGTAGTTAGCCCAAGGAGCAGAGGTGAAACCTGTGATTTCAGTAAAGATCTTACGTTGCATAAGAATGTCCTCACGTCTTTCTTTGAATACGTCAACGGTCAAATCGAGCACATTGAACAAACCGAGTTCCACACCGAGGTTGAGTTTGGTGGTAGTTTCCCATGTCAGGTCTGTGATACCGAATTCACCTTCACGACGACCACCACGACCAAGTGATGAATTATAACCATAACTGTAGCCAGAGACACTTGCAATAGTTCCGATGTACGGCCAACGGCGGTTACCACTGGCAGAGGTTCCTACCTGACCCCAAGAAGCACGCAGTTTCAATTTGTGGATCACGTCGCGTGCACCTTCCATGAATTTTTCGTTGGACACCATCCAACCTCCAGCGACAGCGGGGAAGAAACCGTAACGAAGACCCGGAGCGAAGTTGTCAGTACCGTTGTAACCGAAGTTGAATTCGAAGAAGTAACGGTCATCATAGCTGTACATAGCACGTCCTGCAAGACCCATGTTTCTTCTAGGCATGATCTCTTGCAGATCGTTACCTAAGTCATTTCCATTGACATAGTCACGGAGGTTACCGGTCATCATCAACCCCATTGAGTGTTTGCCAAACTTACGGTCGTATGAAAGCTTCCATTCGCCGTATTTACCGCGGTTACCGCCGGCATCAGTCCATGAATTCATGAACTCTTGTCCGGGGTCTACAATTTCAGTGATCAATTCCCCTGTTTCAGTATCACGTCCAATGGCACTCACGTATTTCGGAATGAATTCACGAAAACGGTTATTCCATAGATAAGCATCATATGAGAAAGATGCAGACAATTTCAATCCGTTCAGCGGTTTCCAAACTTTACCCCAATCTTGTTCTACTGAAATAAGGCTGTTAAGTATAGTGTTGTATATTTGGCGGGTACCGGTTTGTGTCATCCAAGCCCATGGGTTTCTACGTGAACGAACTATAGGGATTTCGCCATTTGACAGAATTTTCGGGTGGCAAATCGGTGATTCTGTGAAAGCTGCCCAGAATGCCTCGTTTTGCGGACGGAATGGTTCGTTCATATCCTCGATACGAGAACCGATACTGAACGTAACGAGTGTAGAGTTGGTTACGTTAATATCTACAGTACTACGAACGTTGATTTGGTTCAAGCGTTGTTTACTGTTCCAAGGACGAGTTTCATCCCATTGGTTCAAACCACGTTCGTTGAAGATTGCAGCCACCAAGCTGTAACGAATCAAATCTGTACCACCGTTGATATCGATCGAAGCACGGTCCGAGTTACCCCAGTCGCGGAAACATTCCTCCAACCAGTTGGTGCTTGGATAGAGGTCTGGGTCTTCACCGCTACGAGTTTTGTCAATTTGTTCTTGAGAGAAATACGGAGTCGAACGTCCAGACAACAAATAAGCAGCGTTGGTGATTTCCATGTATTTTGCACCGTCAACGAATTCAGGCATCTGAGTTGGGGTGTTGAACATGTGCTCATAACGAGCAGTCACGACCGGTTTACCTACGTTACCACGTTTGGTAGTGATCAACAATACACCGTTTGCACCACGCATACCGTACACGGCTGATGCAGCAGCATCTTTCAGTACAGAGATTGATTCGATTTCATCGGTAGTGACTGTGTTAATGTCACGTTCTACACCGTCGATCAATACGAGGGGAGCTGTACTTGAACCGAAGGATGATACACCGCGGATCCAGAAGTTGGCTCCAGAACCTGGTACACCTGAGTTCTGTTGGATAATCACACCGGCCATTTGACCTGCCAGACCCGAGGTGATACGTACTGAAGACGTACCGCGGATTTGGGTAGGAGCCACAGTTGAGATAGATCCAACCACACTCTCTCTTTTCTGTTGTGCGTAACCAGTTACGACGACTTCGTCCACACCGACGGTAGCGTCTTCCATCACCACAACTAGTTCTTTTTCATTTACAATAGGAATGGTTACTGTTTTGTAACCGATATAGGTGAATTCAAGTTCTGCGCCTTGCGGAGCAACGTTGTACATTGTGAATGCACCTTTGTTATCTGTGGCCAAGACATTGTTTGTTCCTTTCTCCTGTACCACAACGCCGATCAGGGGATCACCCGCTGTATTTTTCACGATACCTGAAATTTTCAGCGTGCGTGCCTCCTGGCTATTTGCCTGCAAACAACCGCCGGCAAATATTAAAGACATTATTAATGCAGTAAATATTCTTTTCATATCATCAGATAGTTTGTAGGTTGATGTCAAAAGCATTCTCTTTATTCTGGCCCGCGTTTTGTGATGTTGAAACTGAGCCCGAAAGAAAGACAGTGAGTGGATACTGAGCCGTGAATATTACTTTAATAATAAAGTGAGTTCTGCGACATCAGGGTTGATTAACGACGTGTCTTGCAAATTTTATTGAGCCAGCGTGTCACCTCTGATTTTTACATCAGGTGAGATGCCGCTCAAGTCCTTGGCAGTCAGTCCTTTGGGAAAGGACATCGCTGCACGTATGGGCTTAAAGGCTTTTCTCATGCAGATCATTTTAGGTTAAGTGAAACATATTAAATTTAAGTATATTAATTCCTGTATTCAGTAATCTACTGGACAGTTATTATAGCAAATGTAAAATTAAAATCCGTAAAAAACAATAGTCGCATATCTTCCCGTGTCCGTTAACGGGATGTGGAAAGCGTTTTTTTAACCTATTTCTGCTCTTTTTAAGAGAGTTTACATCTATATCAAAGATAGAAAAAAATTTTTTTTATCCATGGGAGTCCAACGTAAAAAAAAATGTTCGTTTCAATGATTTTTAGAACCGATTTGTTGGGTGTGAACGGGTTAAATTTAGAGTCTCTAAATTTCTTTGCTTTGTGACAAAAATGTATGTAAAAGTATCTTGTATTGCATTGAGTTTTTCAATATTGGTTTAGTGTTCTATCGGGTGAATTGCCATAAATTATCAGCGTGACTTGCAAATAGTACTACCAGTACGTAAGAATATTGTGTTTTGTTGTGTGATTTGGGCGAAAAAATGGACTGAATAGCATATTAATTTGTCAGTAAAGCATTATGGTAGTCCATTACGCGACAGAAGTTATGATAGTCTGTGCGGTATGATGATAGGTACAAACCACGTTTCTCAAGACCGAACGTTGTTTCCCGTGCGAGAGAAGTCTGGTAGGGAAGAATGCAACGGCATTGATTGAGTATCGAGGAAGAGCACGTTTGAGTGTTATTTGTTGAGCCAAGCCCTAAATCCTTGGACGCGGTCGGCGCTCACAATGGCATCTTCTCCTTCGGGGACGGTCGGTTTCAATGAGATTTTAATGCGATTGTTCGAATAACGGACCATCTCGCCGATCGCTTGATAGCTGACAATGAATTTGCGGTTGATCCGGTAGAAGAGATCTGGCGACAAACGGGAAGTCAGTGATGTGATCGTCTGATCGATTAGATAACTGTTGCCGTCATGCGTCCAGAGCATCACATATTTGCCGTCTGCCACGAAAAAAGCGATTTCAGCCGTGGTGATCGAGCGCATACGTTGTCCATAATATACAAGGAATCGGTTTTGATAAGAAGTTGTATGATTATTAGTAGAATTGGCCGCGGTTTCGACAGGGTTCGGTATATCTTCGCGTTTTGATGAGGGTGTATTGTTGTCGGATTTGAGCAGGTCCAATTTGGCAATTGCCTGGATTAACTCTTCGTTTTCGAACGGTTTGAGGATGTATCCGACGCCCTGATGTTTGAATGCTTTCAGGGCATATTCATCATAGGCGGTGATGAATATTACAGGTGCTGAGATGTCGATTTGGGAGAAGATGTCGAAACTGCTACCGTCCCCCAGATTGATGTCCATAAAGATCAGGTCGTGTGCAGTTCGGGGAATGATATGGACTGCTTCGGCGACCGACGCAGCTTTAGCAACGATTTCGATCTGAGGAGCGACTTCGCGGATCCGATTGCATAGTTCTTCTGCAGCCAGTTTTTCGTCCTCGATAACAATTGCTTTCATGGCTTATTGAGTCTCGGCTTTTGGAATTACTGAAGCACAATATACGGAAAAGTGCCCCGATTTATGCAAATCAGGGCACTTTTTTGTCAGAGCGTAGCAACCGTTATTTTGCCAGATCGGGGTTATTGGCGACGGCTGAGAGCGGAAAATCGAGTGTGTAGCGGGGATCGTCTTGCCCCAGTGTAAAGGTGGCCGGCAGTCCGGTCATCGGGTCGGTCAGCGTTTTGGTTATGGCTGGTCGGGTGGTCCTGCGCAGATCGAACCAGCGGTGCCCTTCCATCAGGAATTCCCGGGCCCGTTCGTCGGCGATTTCTGCGAGCAGCTGTTCCTGTCCCATGGCATCGATCGCCTCGGCCTTAGCCGTATAGGCTTCCGGTGTGAAACGATGCCGTATGAGCGTTTTCAGGTATTCTTTGGCCTCGGCGAGCTTGCCCTCGATATGTGCTGCCGCTTCTGCAGCGATCAGATAGGTTTCGGCCCAACGAAATGTCGAGCGATTGGTCTCCTGGGTGTATTTTGCGCAGACATACGCGCCATACATGGGTTTGATGTATGTGCCGAAACGCAGATCGCCCGTCTGGTCATATTTGGCGACCAGATCGTCTCCGATGTATGTGTACGGGGTGTTGCGGTCGAAACATTTGTTCAGCGCCTGGATCGTTTCGACCGACGACGGCATGAATGGAAGCTGGGCCTGGTCCGTTTCGAGGTTGAGTGCATTCAGATCCTGGAGTTGGGCTGATGGTAATATGGCCGTTACGGCAGTCAGCGCTTCGGCCCATTCGTTTCTGTATAGACGGATGCGGGCTTCGAGCATGGCAACTGCCGGTTTGGTGTAACGATACCGGAAGGCTAGCTCCTGGGTTTCTGTTTCGATCAGCGATTTTGCCGCTTCGAGATCCTTGAAGATTTGGGTATAGACCTGTTCGATCGTTGCGGGGATAAACTTTTGTTCGATATCGATCTCGGTATAGATCGGTACGCCGCGATCGGTCTGGGCCGTGGCTTTGTCATACCATTTGGCGTACATGTTGAGCAACTCGAAATGGATAAATGCCCGGAGGGCATAGGCTTCGGCCTTGATCTGCGGACGGCTTTCCCCCGAGTGGTCCTCGTCCGAATTGTCGACATTTTTGATGATGTCGTTCGTGTAGAAGATCGTCTGATACATGCTGCCGTAGGGGTACTCCTGTGCTGCGGCATTGTTACCCCGCCAGGAGGCGTTGTAAATGTACAGTTGGGATTGATCGTGGTCCATGTCGAAGTCGGCCGTTTCGTCCGACGGCAGCGACAGCAGCGTGCGGTATTTGGGCAGGGTGGTGTATGCCGAGGTCATGAGGGCCCTGTAATCCGAGATCGTATGAGGGATGACCTTTCCGATCGGTTCTACATCGAGGTAGTTGCAAGCGGATAGCAACCCCGCGGCAAGGATGATATATTTCAATTTTTTCATGTGGCTTCGCGATTTAGAACGTTAGGTTGACACCGACCGAGAAGGTGCGGGGGATCGGTTGCATGTAGATATTCCCGTAAGTCTCGGGGTC
>CASDSC010000222.1 GCA_949283215.1 uncultured Alistipes sp.
GGAGTAATCACACCCAACGTACGGATCGAATTGGCCAGTTCATTCAGCGTCTCCTCATCGAACAACATTCGTGGCTGGCTCGGATTGGGCCGAATCGACCCTATCTCGATCTCCTGCATCGTACTCGAAGTCTTTTTGGCCGGCAACTCTACCCCATCAAGTTCGAAAATTGCGCCGAGACCTCGACCCAATCCCTTGTTTTTCGGATTGCTACCCATATCGCGTTATCTTTTTTTATTGCGTTTGATAAATTCTTTCGCCAAATTGAGATAATTCACGCTGCCAGTCGACGACGCGTCGTACAACAACGCCGGCTTGCCGTAGCTCGGTGCCTCACTCAACCGGATATTACGCTGAACGATCGTCTCGAACGTCAACGCACCAAAATGCTCGCGTACCTCAAGCGCCACCTGATTGGCCAACCGCGTCCGCGAATACATCGTCAGCAAAAAGCCCTCGATCTCGAGACCAGGATTCAGTTTTCCCTTGGTCATTTTGACCGTATTGAGCAATTTGCCGAGACCCTCAAGTGCAAAATATTCACACTGTACCGGGATCAACACACTATCCGACGCCACCAAGGCATTAAGAGTCGTGAACCCCAACGACGGAGAACAATCGATCAGAATAAAATCGTATCGCTCACGGAGCGGATCGAGCACCCCTTTCATCCGTGTATGTCCGTCCTCGAGATTGGACAGCTCTGTTTCCGCACCCACCAGGTTGATGTTCGACGGCAATACATCGAGCTTCTTTACATCGGGACAGGGCCGGATCACTTCCGTCGCGGGAACCGACGAAATAATACAGTCGTAGATGTTTGACCCATTGATATCCAAACCCAGCCCAGAAGTCGCATTAGCCTGTGGATCAGCATCGACCAACAGTACCTTCTTCCCAAGCACGGCCAAACTGGCCGCCAGATTAATGGCCGTCGTCGTCTTCCCGACACCCCCTTTCTGGTTGGCAAGCGCCACGATTTTACCCATAATTTCCTGCTAATTTATCTTGCAATATTACGCAAAAATCCTGAATAATGCCGCAACTCGCCGGCACATTTTGAATGACCACTCTTCCCGCCAGAACCTCACAGAGACCGCACAGGCACCTTCCAACAGACACAAGTGCAACACAATTCCAACAAAATCGCTGTATCTCCTCCATCCACCCCTCTCGGTTCAAAAAAGACGTCCACCCCGGGCAACCCCCTTTATATCTTAACAGAAAGTGTTACTCGTCTATGTTCTGACATCGAAAAAACAGGGCAATGCAGACCATATCCTTTCACACACTCTCTTACACTTATTGCCCCCCATTCAAGGCCGAACCTCTTCTTGGCATGATATCTCTACAAAAATATCGGACAGGATTGGAGTTTTGCGCGCGACTTTCACTATCTTTGTCAAGATGTTGGTCCGGCCAGATTCCTTCAAGGTCAACGCGACCGACCACCATTCAGAACACTTTATAACGAACTGAATATCATGAAAGAACTCTTCGGAAAAAACTTCCTCAAATTACTCGACCTCTCCCCCCGCGAAATCGACGGGCTGCTGACCCTTGCCGCCAAACTGAAAGCGGACAAACGCGCCGGCACAGAACGTCGTTTACTTTGCGGTAAAAATATCGCGCTGTTGTTCGAAAAAGATTCGACCCGGACGCGTTGCGCTTTCGAGGTGGCCGCCTACGACCAAGGAGCGCACGTCACCTACCTCGGCCCTACCGGCTCTCAAATCGGGAAAAAAGAGAGTATTAAGGATACTGCTCGCGTGCTCGGCCGCATCTACGACGCAATCGAATACCGCGGTTACGGGCAACAAATCGTCGACACGCTGGCTGCCTATTCCGGTGTGCCCGTATGGAACGGATTGACCAATGAAGCGCACCCTACTCAAGTGTTGGCCGATTTTCTCACTATGCGCGAGCATTCCGACAAACCTCTCAACGAAATCAAATTCTGTTTCCTCGGAGACGCACACAACAATGTAGCCAATTCGCTGATGATCGGTGCCGCTAAAATGGGTATGGATTTCAGAGCCGTAGCACCCGAAGCATGCCAGCCCAGTGCGGAAATCGTCGATGCGGCCCGTACAATCGCCGCCGAAACAGGTGCCAAAATCACTGTGACAGCCGATGTGAAAACCGGTATCGCCGGATGCGATTTCGTCTACACCGACGTATGGGTTTCGATGGGGGAACCGGCAGAAGTGTGGGCAGAACGTATCAAACTGCTACGACCCTACCAGGTCAACAGCGACGTTATGAACGGTACCGGAAATCCGAACACCAAATTCATGCACTGCCTGCCTGCGTTCCATGACCTCAACACAACCGTCGGACAAGAGATATTCCAAAAATTCGGCATTGCTGAAATGGAAGTCACCGACGATGTATTCGAGTCTCCTGCATCTGTCGTGTTTGACGAGGCAGAAAACCGGCTACACACGATCAAAGCCGTAATGGTCGCCACATTAGGAGGGGAATATTAACCGGTAAAAGCACTAACTGACTGGCCCCATATCCCTAAGGCCCCGTTTGGCACAATCGCCGCACCAAAATGCAGCGCAAAGGGCTTGAGACAAAAGGCTCGCTAACATTCCGAGTAACAGAACCGATGTACGGACTGCGAATAACCTTACAAAAGCAGCAGCTGAAAAGTTGACATCGACAAGGCATATAGCAGCTAACGAAGAATCCCAAAACGGCAGATCATTCACGACAGGACAAGGGAATCTGAAATGATGAGGCCCGCCACGGCACATTCAGAAAACCGTACAATGACACAAATACTATGACTGACAATAAGCGACCAAACAGAACGAATTACCCGTCATGGACCGACCTACTGGCTTTGGTGGGCGTATTCATCGCCGCTACACTGATTGGCGGCGTCGTAATGGCTCTATTAGAAAAAACAGGTAGCGCATCGCACGGTTTCGGACTGTTTATCAGCTATCTGATCCAATTCGGGCTTACCATTCTATACGTCCTGATACACCGACATAAACGCGGCGGGAAAGGAGGACTCCGATTCTCGCTTAGCAGGACAAATCCCGCCATCGTTCTTTGGGGTGTTATCCTCACTTTCTCGGTTTCGATCGTCATCGAACCGTTGCTCGAACTTTTCCCCTCCGGCCAGCTCGAACAACTCAATAAAATGGTCGGCAGCGGAGGTTGGGCCATGCTCCTCGCTGTCATTGTCGCTCCAATCATGGAAGAGATGTTGTTTCGCGGCATTATACAAGAATCGCTGACCCTAAAATAC
>CASDSC010000223.1 GCA_949283215.1 uncultured Alistipes sp.
CCTATTTTGGTGGGACATTCGTTCGGAGGACGTGTGTCGTTGATCTATGCGTCGCGTAACCCGGTGCATAAAGTGATCCTGGTCGATGCCGCAGGCGTCAAACCTCGGCATGGAGTGAAATATTATGCCCGTGTCTGGCCTTTCAAAGTGTGTAAACGGGTGTTACCTCTGCTCATAGGGCGTGCCCAGGCCGCAAAGGTGATCGATGCTTGGCGGAAAAAAGCCGGGTCGGCCGATTATAATGCGGCCACTGGAATCTTGCGTAATATCTTTATCAAGGTCGTTAACGAAGATTTGAAACGGTTTATGCCGTTGATTAAAGCTCCGACCCTCTTGATCTGGGGCGAGTGCGATACCGCTACTCCATTGCGCGATGCGAAAATTATGGAACGGCTGATTCCCGATGCCGGATTGGTCGTATTTGCCGGGGCGGGTCATTACAGTTTCCTCGATCGACCTTTTGATTTCGCTGCGGTCATGGATAGTTTCCTCGCTGAGGATAAGCGAAGTGCAAAGTGCAAATCTACAAAATGTTCGGATTAAGATCAGTAAAACAACAGTGATAGTATGGCCTGGATGTATGTGGAGCTTGTAGCTGCGGTGCTCGTTACGTTTTATGTGTGTACCGTACTGAAATACGAATTGCAGATGTTGCAGCAAAATTCGTATCGTATCGAACGTTATCTGCGTTGGCTCAAGAGCGATCTCGGTGCGGTGCGCCGATGGACAGACCTGTTGCTCCTGGGCGTATTGATGATATTCGGCGCGAAAGCCTGGATCGCCGGGTTGGTCGGTGTCGTAATGGCCGCTCGCGGAGTGCGCTTGTTGCGTAAACGGTATAAGAAACCTTTGGTGTTTACCGCCCGGGCCCGGAGGTTGTATGTCACGGCAATTCTGCTGACTCTGGGAGTGACCGTATGGGTGGCGTTGACCTCCGCAATCGATTCGGCCGTAGTCGCCGCTGCCGCTTGCGGATTCTTTTCGTTTGCCGTGATGGTGGTCTCCACTGTGATCAACTGGCCCGTCGACCGGGCCATCAACCGATGGTTTTACAACGATGCACGTCGAATTCTGGCCGGGATGCCGAATCTTATAGTGATCGGTATTACTGGAAGTTATGGTAAAACCAGTACAAAACATTATCTGTACCGTATACTGTCCGAAAAATACAACGTGCTGATGACTCCGGGTAGTTTCAATACGACCTTGGGGGTGGTGCGTACGATCCGGGAACAGTTGAAATCCTATCACGAGATTTTTATCGTCGAGATGGGTGCCAAACAACCCGGTGATATTCGGGAAATTTGCGACCTGGTACATCCACGGATCGGAATTATCACCGCTGTGGGTGAACAACATCTCGAATCATTCAAAACGATCGAAAATGTACAACGTACCAAATTCGAACTCGTCGATGCCTTGCCGTCTGATGGCGTGGCGATTCTGAATAATGACTTCGAATATATCGCAAACCGTCCCGTAAGTAATGTCAGACGGGTGATCCGTTATGGAATGGAGTGTGATGGGGTCGATTATAAGATCGAAAAGGTGCGGTACGGTGCCCAGGAGACTACGTTCGAGGTGGTGGATCGCGACAACAGAATGGCGCTTGCGACCCGGTTGGTGGGTAGCTGCAATCTGTCGAACTTGCTGGCTTGCTGCATCGCAGCGCGGGAGCTGGGAATGTCCGATACACAGATCGCCCTGGGCGTCGCGCAGATCGAACAGGTCGAGCACCGTTTGAATGTAAAACATACTTCCGGTGGGGTGACAATTATTGACGATGCGTTCAATTCTAATCCGCAGGGGGCCAAAATGGCACTCGAGGTACTCAAGGGATTCGGCCCCGGGAAACGTATCCTCGTTACCCCGGGTTTGATTGAACTCGGGACCAAACAGTATGAGTACAATCATCGGTTCGGCGTTCAGGCGGCAACCTCTTGCGATTATGCAATCGTTGTGGGCCGTTACAATGCCGAAGCGATCGAAACGGGATTGAAAGAAGGCGGTTTGGCAGACGATCGGATTTTCCGGGCGCAGAATTTTGCTGAAGCGACCCGTCAGTTACAACAGGTGGTCGCTAAAGGCGATGTCGTGTTGTACGAAAACGATTTGCCCGATACGTTCAAATAAACCGTAATCTGTGCCGGTCAACTCGAGGAGACGATCGCAGCGTCGAGATGAGGTAAGTTGAGGAGGAGGGCAAGGTGATGGGGGCGATGAACGATGGGGATGAATAAAGGTTAAACTTCTCTGGAAAATGTGTGAGCGTGATATGTGCAG
>CASDSC010000224.1 GCA_949283215.1 uncultured Alistipes sp.
GGATGCTGCAAATAATTCGATGGGTACTCGGTCTCCTCGATACCTACATAAATGGCTGCCTGTGCACCAATACGATCAAAATAAGTTTGCAAAACCTGACGTTTGGCTTTATCGCTGGCAGTCAGACTGTCTACCTTAATCACTGGCAACTGTGCTTCGGCTGAGATACTGCATACCATAAAAACGCAGAATACGGACAGGATACTGGGGGTAGTTCGCATGAAACGTCGCATATACCAAAATTTACGCTTGATATAGAATATCCATCCTAATAACCTTGTAGAATATTCTATATCAAAGATAGAATATTTTAAGGTAACATAACAGATCGTTACATGACAAAAAAGATAAATCATACTTTATAATCGGCCAAACGGAAAAAAATGCCGACGAAATAATCAACAGAATAATTGACGTGTGGAATATTACACGACAATGACACATGACTCCACTGACATTACATTCTCGTGTTCGTGATCCACTTAATTTATAGACACAATATAAATTACCGTTAATACATTCTTATACTATCTTTGTATTGTTGGCCCAAAGGTATTATCTTTGCCGGCAGTAAGCCTCAAATTACATGAAACCGAAACAACATATCGCCTTACGCATAGGGTTGCTTTTGTTGTTTTTCGGATATTACGGCGGATTGACCTTATTCCCGCACGTCCACGAATTCGAGGGTCAACGGATCGTACACTCACACCCTTATACGGCAGGAAATGCAGCTTCCCCCGGGCACCAACATACGGCCACGGGATTCCATCTGATTGCATTCGCCGCCTCGACCCTGCTACTGATATCTTCCGGCTATATATGCGTACCTCTTTCGAACGGACAGGCTACTCGCATCTTCAAACCGGCAATCGTATTCCATTTACATTGCATTCTCCTAAAACAAAATGGGTTACGGGCACCTCCTGCGATGATTGAATAATATTTCTTTTAACCCGAAGAACGAATCATTCGGGGCAATCAGACATTTTTTATTATTCATCATCAATTCATTCCGTATGATACATCTATACAAGGGATGGCTTACCATCCTTTTGTCCGTTGCGTATACATTATCCATTGCGCAAACAAAACCTTCGGACACAAATATTACCGGTCACGTCGTCGACGCACAGACCGGATCACATATACCCTATGTCACGATCAGCATTCAAGGCACGACGCTCGGGACGCTGACCGATGCCTCAGGCCACTATTTCCTGAAAAACCTGCCGGTTGACCATAAAGTTACTCTGACCGCTTCTTCGGTGGGCTACCGAACAGAAATCAGAGAAGAGGAGATCATCCGAGGCAAAACGCAGGAGATCAATTTCACCTTGTCGGAAGACAACATCGAAATGGACCAGATTGTCGTATCGGCAAGCCGAAACGAAACGAACCGGCGCACTGCCGCCACCATCGTAAATGTGGTCGGCGAGCAAACATTTGCCAATACGGCTTCAAACAGCCTGGCGGAAGCACTCAATTACAAATCGGGATTGAGAGTGGAATACAGTTGTCAGAATTGCGGCGTGCCGCAGCTACGTATCAACGGACTGGAAGGACAATATTCTCAGATTCTCCTAGATTCTCGTCCCATCTTCAGTTCGTTAGCTTCGGTATACGGGCTCGAACAACTGCCAGTCGGTATGGTCGAGAGAGTCGAAGTGGTGCGCGGGGGTGGTTCGGCACTCTTCGGATCAAACGCAATCGGAGGGGTCGTCAATATCATCACCAAAGAACCGGTCCACAACACATTGGCTCTGCACAATACCACCAATATCATCGGCGGAAACGCTTTCGACGTCAACACAACACTCAACGGGGCGTTCGTGTCGGACGATTATCGGGCAGGGGTGTTTCTGTTCGGCATGATCCGTGACCGGCAGGCGTATGATCGAGACGACGACGGTTTTTCTGAAATTCCGCAGTTGAAATCAGAGACTATCGGGTTCAGAGGTTACTACAAAACAAGCGCTTATTCGAAACTGACAGCCGAATATCACCACATCCGAGAATTCCGCCGGGGAGGCAATCTGATGGATCGGCCGCCACACGAAGCCGATATCGCAGA
>CASDSC010000225.1 GCA_949283215.1 uncultured Alistipes sp.
AACACTGGGGAGGTTTCACACACAGAAATGTAGTTGTGGGTGGTAAATATGGATTCCACACATTGCGCCTTGCAAAGTTTTTTCAGTATGTCAAAAATACGGTCACGGATGATATGATGATTATATAGGGCATATGCCTGTGCCATGACCATATCGGAGAGATAACCATTGAGAGTTTCACCCCTCAGGTAGCCGATCAATTGTGCCCGTTTGGGATTTTGCGCGATATTGTGCCAATGGTTCGCAACCTTAACTCCAAGATTACGAGATCCGCAATGGATAGTCATCCATCCTTCGCCCGTTTGATCATCTTCCCCGTATTCAATAAAATGATTGCCTCCGCCGAGTGTACCCAGACTTTTGTAGAAAATTGCCTCCTGCAACTTTATCCTGCGGCATAAATCCGAAACATAACGGACATCTATGCGCCGGGCCTCATTAATCAGATCAGGAGCCGCTGAACGCGCTTTCTGGTATTGCGAATTAAGAAAACGGAACAGGTCCTTCTCATTAAGGCTGTTCTTTTTGCAAATCTCCATGCCAGTCGGAATAGCTTCACGTATCTTGTGGTCAAGCAGGGCAAAATCTTCTGGCGCAACTACGGAAGAGAGCTTGTGCATGGAAACGCTACATCCGATATCAACCCCCACATGATCGGGATTGAGGTATGCCCCAATTCGATATACCGTACCGACATTACATGAGTTCCCCGCATGGACATCTGGCATCTGTACTATTCTGACCGCCTCAAAAGCAGGATGATCGCATTGTGCCTTGACCCATTTCAAAGCAGTGTTTTCGATATTTTCGGTAAAGATGTCGGCAAATGTATATCTCCCGTTTATTGTCATATAATTATAGCAGACTGTCAATGATTATAACTCATTCGGATAGGGGGGATTGACAAAAATCAACTATTTTAGTCACATACCGGTCGGCGAGTTCTTCGATTGATACTTTGTCTTTTATATCGAATTCTTGTTTTGCCCGTCAGGTGGCAGCTCCGCTAAAGTGAGGAAGGTGTTTCAATTTGGGGTTATTACCCAATAACTCGACACAGTAATTATAGGCCTTATTGCCCATCGCTACGATACACTCAGGTCTGATGATGTCGATCTCTTTTTTCAGGATGTCTTTATAAATACCTTTTTTTGCGGATGAATATATGTCCGACTCTTTGTGGTCATATACAAAATATTTCCGGCAATCGGTCAGATAAATCCCATAACCTTGTTCTAGTAGTTTTCCAACTAGCAGTTTCATCCTTCCCTCTCCACTCTTTGTGTCTCTCCAGCTTTTACCATGCAATCCGAATGGAGATGCTACCAATGCATCGATACAAACATAGTTTCCGTCTTTAAAAAATGCATCGAAATACCATTTGTTCCCCCTTAAAGGATCTTGAGCTATAATCATAATCCTTCGGTCATTATCCTTCAGATTAAACCATGTGGGGAGATCAAGACCTATGGCACCCCTATGTTCGGTTCGAGTTGTCAGATCAATGAAATTCGTATGAGTAATCGGTATGGGTACTGTAATGGTATCTTCATAATGTCGGGTCCAGCCTTTGGGCATAAACGGTTCAACACCCTTGCTGAAGTTCCATGTGCCAACCTTACGCCCTGATTTTCCCAGCTCCTCGGCTTCATCCTTAGAATAATTGAAAAAGTTACGATGCATATCGTAATATCGCAACTTTATTTTTTCCAGTTGCTCTTCCCCAAGAAGGTCATTTGCTAACATTGCATAAATCTGACAGGCTATCCTTTCATCGTCTAAAAAAACAGAATGCAGTATTTCTTCCATGGCAAAATATTTATGCGAATTACAAACAAATAGCGGTAAATTCAATCGATACAGGTGAGTATCAGGTCTGGCGTACAGTGTTACAATACGGTGCTTTCTCGGTAAATGATTCACGAAGCCATACCTAGAATGTTTTTCCATACGTAATTTGTTCCACAAAAGCATGTGCAACAGGCATCCCAAGCTACAGAATCAAAGTTTTTCATTCTGACCTCGCATGGCTTGTCGCACAATCCTTTTACCCGCAACGCGGGAATATCCAGTGGCCGATAAAGTAAATGGTTACATCCATGAAGCAGGATCATCAACCTGAGTATAACTTTGTTTGTTGTTGGAGTGAAGCTGCATGTATAGGTTGTATAGATACTTCTCGACCATAGTATCGTCATTGAAGCAGTCGGTCGAGGGGTCTATTCCGTTTGCCGCGTCAGGGAATAGTTCCATCGTCCGGCAATATATGAATTGCCCGTAACGCAAATGCGGCGGACGGTGTTCGGCCTCGGCCCGCAATTTATCTGCGAAAGCTTCAAACGAATAATCGTTCCACCAACCTGTCCGTGCGCCATCCTGTTCGACAACATGTTGGTGTACGACCGTTACATCGCAGCAAAAATTATTCATGCGCAGTAAATCCGGAATCGAATAGAGCCCATGTGAACATACGCGGTGCAAGGCGGGACAAATACGGATGTGTGCAAAGACTGGATTGTCAAAAGGGGAATCCTGCCAGGAGATGCCGTCATTACATTCGTCTTCGAATTTCAATTCCGTGTCCGCCTTCTCAGGATGATTGGTAAGGTTAACCTTTAACCGGCATTGTGCTATAAT
>CASDSC010000226.1 GCA_949283215.1 uncultured Alistipes sp.
CGTAATCAAAAACTCCTTATCACGCGTCAAGAAGACCCCTTTATTACTATCCTGGTTATCCTCCTTCATTTTATCCGGAACGTTGATCCCATTTTTTTGTTCTTCAGGAGCCTTTACCACGATTTTCTCACCCACAGGTCTCTGGGGGACTACGAAAGACAACGTATCCTGTATCCTGGTAAACGGAGGCCAGTTATACAACGACACAAACCGCATGAGACAAGACGCTACAGTGGTGTCCTTAGCATAAACATGAATCGATGTTCTGGTGGGTTCAACGGAAAAACTCAACTCGACGGGCACATCATGATCTATCCCGACCCCCAACACATCAATTTGTCTGGATAAACAATCATAAAAACGATTCAGCACACTATCTGCGGATAATGAACAGGCAAACATTTGATCCGATTTCTGCAGAGAAGACATCTGCGAATCGTTTTCAACATTCACACCGTTATCTGACGTATGCGCACTAGGAGTAGCAGCTACCGAAACGTTTAGAACTCCTCCACCCACAACCATCACTACGGCAATTATTATTGCAAAAATTATTTTATCTCCTGTATTCTGTCTATCTGAGACAGCCATAATTGGTCTATTAATCATACCTTCATTGGATAAATTCGCAACAGAATCTTATACCCACATGTAAAAACATGTGTTGTAACCACACTTTTATTTCTGTTGCAGCGTAGGAATGCTACATTAAATTAACGAATCACTTCACCCGGAACTGTCGGATCACCGCCGAGATACCTCGACAAATTGATATTTCGCCACACTATGCCCGCAGGACTTCCTCCGCCATTACCTTTCGGCAGCGGGACCTTCGTATTGGGCATGTCGACCACATCGATGGTCCGTACGTTTTTTTTGAGCGGCGGGAAAATCATCGTAAAGGCCACGGACTGTCCACCACATCCCTCCACCACAATCACTTTATTGAGAGGAATATCGTTTTCGACCCTTCTCAGCATGTAACGATCCTTAGTTTTGGTATCCCTGATGTAGATATCGCTACTGAAGATTAACCATCCGGCAGGCTGATCCATAGGCATATCGACTGCCATCAACACACGAGTTTCATCCTTACGGCACTCGACATCGAGGATACGATAATGGTTGACTCTATATTCCCGAGGCGAGGGATAGGTGACCAATGTGGTTGTTTTGTTCGCAGGGAGAATATATTCATACTGACTATCGACAAATACACCCGATGTTTGATTGGCCGTCTCATTGATGTCGTCCAACGTTCCATTGGCTTGCGGAGCGTCATTCACCACATGAGAGAGCCCAAGCACATTGCCACCGGCAGCTTCAGGTCCGTTTTCACTGAGGGTATCTCCGTCGTCAGGAAGTTGAAAATCCACCGGGACCATTTTTCTCACACGCACAGGCTGTCCGGCAATTTCTCCGGGTTTCCAATGGGGCGACTTTTCGAGCACGTGGACCACTTCTTCGGACAACCTCTGGTCTGGCGAATCGAGTATCTCGATATTCGACAACTCACCGTTGGTTTCTACGACAAACGAAGCGATCACTTTTCCTCCGATACCGTTATGATATACCTCTTCAGGATACTGGATTTTTTCCATCACCCACTGAGAGAACTCCATTCCGACGAATTTCGGCATCACATCGGCTTCATAGACTGGTTCCTGATCAAGGTCTTCAGCCTGCATCATCCCGCCATTGTCCTGGAGATGGAAATACACAGGCACCATCAAACGCACTCGAACAGTATTTCCCTTATCAACACCCGGAGTCCAAACAGGCGATTTACTCACTACCCGGAGGGCCTCTTTCGCGCAGAGCGGGTTCGGTTCATTACAAACATCAATATTGGAGACCGAACCATCACGCTCGACAACAAACGACACGACCACGGTATCTTGCTCATGCAGAGCTTTCAGTTCTTCAGGATAAACCAATTGACTTTGTACCCATTCACGGAATTTATTCAAATTACCGTCTTGGAACTTAGGCATTTCGGAGGCCTTCAAGTAAATAGATACCGAATCTTCGGACAAAGCGGCAGAAAGATTTTCCTTATCTGTCATTTTTTGTGAGACATCTTGCATGTCATGCTTCGGATCAGCTTGGGATCGTATCCGATTGCTCGGATCGACCTCGGCCCTTGCCAAGGTCAATCCGGCCATCATCACCGCGACCAGCGGTACCGCCCACCAGACTTTTCGTCTGTCCTGACGGTTTTGAGTTCCTTTTTTGATCATAATAAGTCTATTTTTAATGAGGGTTTGACTAAATCCATTCACGATATATGGGCCACCACCCATAACCTCTTCAACCAACAGATAAGCATACATTTTCCTCGACACACCACCTTGCAACACATCACCGTCAGCTTCAAACTCATGCAGCATGCAGAGTTCACGCGCCACGACCCAAATGAAAGGATTATACCACATTATCGTGGTCCAAAAGGCTACCAGCCACTTATCAATATAATGTTTATGTACAATATGTGCCGTTTCATGCGACAAAATGACAGACAGTCGTTCACCATCAATGCCACGCCCCACATAAATTGTTTTACCGAACGAGAAAGGAGTTTTCACATATCCGCTATGTAAGACAATGTACCCATCGATTACTGTACACGTAGCATTTCTCCGGATATAGGCGATATATAACAATTGCCATATAAACCAACAAAGCAATGTCCCCAGACCGATCCAATAGATCATGCCTACAATTTTTTCGGCAGGCAGAGGAGATACTATATTCGATGACGACTCAGCTTGATCATCTCTATGTTCGGCCTGTACAGGTAAGACATCGCGAATTGTATGTGTATTTTCGGACGAGAAATCATCTCCAGACTCCGCATCAGCCCACTGGCTGACAGATGGTCCGAGCACAGGCCTAACGCTGATCGTTGCCCTATCAGTCCTCTTCTCATCCATATGGGTAATCTCCTCAAAAGAACCACTAGACGGTCCAGCAGGCAGCAATGCAAAAGCATCGGCTGGCAGAATTCTGATGTTCAATGTAGCGCAAGCCAATGCCAAGGCTGGCATCGTCAAAAGATAAATCCGAGCAGCCCGATAACTCGTCTTACGACGGAGCAAGAGCCAATAGATGGTTATCAGAATGACAAAAGCGACGAGCAATTTACATACGAACAACAATAGAGCACCCATAGCCGTGACATTTAAGTATGGATTACATATCCTCAAGCATTTCGATCAGTTCTTTCTTTTCATTTTCCGACAATTGCTGCCGTTTAGCAAAAAAAGACATCATAGAAAGTCCCGATCCTCCAAAGAAGACATCACGAACATTCATCATAAAATGACTCGTATACTCTTCTCTCGTAATTAAGGGGTAATAACGGTAACTCTTACCGAAACTATGGTAAGAGACAAAGCCTTTAGCCACCAAGATTCGGATAATTGTCGATACGGTACTATAGGCCAGTTTCGGTTCTGGCAACGCATCCAGCAAATCATTTACAAAGGCTTCACCTTTATCCCAGAGCAGCTGCATAAGCTGCAATTCTGCTTTAGTCAACAATTTATCCGACATAATAATAGTGATGTTAGTTGTTTAAACAAACTTACAACTAATTTTTTAATTATACAACTAAAAACTTAATTATATAAGTTATATTAATTAAAAAAATAACCCTGACATGTACTTATCCTCAGTGCAAAAACGTACACAGCACAAACAAAACAAAAAAATCGAAGAAAATACCACTGAATAAACGCGGCAAAATTCTACACAGCTAAATAAAAACAACAGAGCCACCTATGACCTAAGCAACATCAAATAAAATTATGAAATGCACTACAAGAGATAATTGACAGCATGACTCATGCGATTCTCCGCATGGTAGTGGGCCCGAAACCAATCACTAATAGCACACAAACTGCTGCAATAGGGATCAATGTAAGGTGGTAATACTACTCAAACTTTCACACAATATGTTATGATGGAAAAGTCACCTTTAGAACCGCACAATAAAAGATGAATTTATCGCACATCGGCCTTCCAACCCATGTAAATATCCATACTGGCCTGTACCAGCGGCTGAATTCATATCACATGGTGACTTTAATTGCGTTCACGCAAATACAAAAAA
>CASDSC010000227.1 GCA_949283215.1 uncultured Alistipes sp.
AAGGCAAAATTTCTTTAGTACAATAGATCAATCCCAGCGCTATCGGCCGCTCCACAGTCAACGACCCCTTGTTCAAGCGATAAGCCTCTCGGATGCGGCGCTTGAGCAAATTACGCCGTACGGCCCGCTTATGGTACTTCTTACCGACAGATATCAACAAGGCAGAAGGAACATCTCCAACACGTTCCGCCCATACGTATCGAAACGGATAGACAAAACCGCTATGATGTGCGGAAAACAGCGCCGATATCTCGGTACGCCCTGTAAGCCGCTCTGCTTTTGAAAATTTCCGACCGGCAGATTCCATGTTATGCTTTCGCTTGGGAAGTACTTCCTCCCGAAGGACTTTTTACAGCAGAAGCCGACGGTGTCTTCGCCGTACTCTTTGTCACGGGTTTCGCCGTCTTAGTTGCCGTGCTTTTTTTGGCTCGTGCACGTTTGAGTGAGGCTTCCTGAGCCTTGATAAACTCATCCGACGACTTCTTCCCGTTGAGCGATACTGGGGCCGGCATCTCTCCCGAGTGCACCTTCTTGATGAAGAGTTCCAATGCCTTGGTCATCGATGGGGCCTCTGGAGTAGGAGCCATCACATTGACCGTCAAGCCCGCTGCCATGGCTGCCCGAGCAGTCCCTTCGCCAAATGTGGCGATCATCGGCATCGTAGGTGCGTCACCGAACGTCGATTTGAGCGTCGCAATCTCCGACGGACTGTAAAACACCATCATATCGTATTTCGACAGATCTATATCACTCAAATCCGTACTGACTGTCCGTGATAAGATCACCTTCGAATAATTTAACCGCAACTTTTGCATCGCCTGGGGAAGCTCCGGTTTATGCGGCTCGGCTAAGGTGAGCAAAAACTTCTCTTCCTTATGTTTCAAGATCAGTTCTACCAAATTCTCGAATGTCCCGTTCGCAAAAAAGATCTTACGCTTCCGATATACGATATATTTCTGCAAATAGAGAGCAATGGCCTCCGTATTGCAAAAATATTTCATCGTCTCGGGAACACTGATCCGTGCCTCCTCGCAAATCTTGAAAAAATGATCGATCGTCGTACGGCTCGTGAATATTACCGCACTATGGTCGAGTATTTCGACCCGCTGTCCGCGGAATTCCTTTAGTGTCAAGCGCTCTACCTTGATAAAAGGATGAAAAAGTAGCTTAGCGTTATACTTCTGTACGATTTCGTTGTACGGCGATTTTTCAGCCACCGCTGGCGCGGGCTGCGACACAAGTATAGTCTTAATCTTCAAAACTCAAATATTAGTGACACATCAGATGTTTTTTGCGACGATCAGCACGAAAAAACTGATCGGAAACGCTTCTACGCCGCAAAGGTACAAAAACCAATTCAATATTGAAACTCCTCTATGAACAAACAATAGATAACTACGGGACAAAAAAACAAACATCAGAATGGTGATTACAACAGCTGATGCTACGACAAATATCGTCTCACCGAATCCCGGATCGAGACACAACAACAAGAGCGGAGTTAGCAACACAACGGCCAAACCATGGATTACACGGCGTAAATAAAGTAGCTGGCCAATCATCGCTTCGTCACGGGTCACACTACCGATCAGACCTATCATTAAACGCTGATATGCTCCTATCAGCGCAATGGCCAGAACGACACAAGGAACTATCCATGAACGCAACCCCATAGGAATTGCCTCGGATAAAATAGTGCCTCCGAACAGATCGACAACACGTACGACAATCAAACCGTATACCCAAACACACAATCCACTCATCAGATTGAGAAACACCCGAAAAAAATAGGTCTGCTCTTCATAAACCTTGAGTGCATAGGCTCGGTTATGCATCAATTTGAACAAAGAAACAATACACCCCCGGTAAAAGTAGACTACCAGACAATAGACCACAAACAAGGCCACGAGAGACGTCTCGAAAACCACATTATGTACCAGCGATGTATCATAAAGAGGGGAGGCCTGAACCGTAAAGCTTTTGACATGAGAAGGGGGCATAGATTCCCCAGGTACCACCGCATACGGACTCCACAAAACAGCGGTATCCGAATCAGACAACGTTGTCTGCCATATCATGCCATTTCCTCTGCTCCCATCCATACCTACTCCGTCAAGCATCCGTTTTTTTCAAGGTGATGCGCATGGTGGTTCCCTTATCGATCTCGGAATCGTGTACCGCGATTTTCCCGCTGTGATAGTCCTCGATGATACGGCGGCTAAGCGACAAGCCAAGGCCCCATCCACGCGTCTTGGTCGTAAAGCCCGGTTCGAAAATACGATTGAAATTGGCTTTCGGGATCCCCTTGCCGCTATCTTTCACATCGATATAGATCGAATCGGCATCGTCCGATATGTGAACATCGAGTGTCCCCACACCCTGCATCGCATCGAGTGCATTCTTCAACAGATTCTCGATGACCCACTCGAATAAGGCCACGTTGACCATACCACGCAACGGAGCGATCGCCAATCCATTGTACGAAAGCGTCACGTTCTTCGGTATTCTCGACCGAAAATAGGCCACACTGTCGCCTACAATCTCATTGATATTGGCCGGTTGAAGTTCGGTCGCGGATCCGATCTTCGAAAAACGCTCGACGATCTTCATTAACCGTTGAAGGTCTTTACCCATCTCGTCGACAACGGTCTGATCGATCGGTTGTGTCTTCAGATACTCAATCCATCCCAGCAGGGACGATGTCGGGGTGCCGAGCTGGTGCGCGGTCTCCTTCGCCAATCCGATCCAGACCCGATTTTGCTCATTCTGCTTAGACGAACTGAACGTAATATAACTGAAAACCACAAATATAAAAATCACACTGAGCTGAATCAGCGGAAAATAGACCAACATCTTCAGCAGGGCCGACTCCCCGTAAAAAAGATAAAACGTCGATCCGTCGTAATAGTTGATTTCGATCGATGAAAAACGCTCGATCACCCGACGTAGCAGATCAGGATGAACCAAAACATGATTCGGAATCAGGTGCGACTTCTGTACCCGCAACTCTTCATCCGTCACGATAAACGGAATATCGTTCTTCGAATGAATGATCTGCTGGGTAAAGATCCCGCCGGAACCGTACTCCGCTTCGAGCCGCATCGCCAATGCCCACAGTTCAACCTCGCTCTTCTCCTTGACGCGCAATGTATGGGCCATGTGGTCCGTGAACAGCAACGACGTGATACCAATCACAAACCCGATGACGATCACCAGCAACCGATTCCGGTACGTAAACATCTTTTTTTTCAGGAAGCCCTTCATCTCGGTCAATCCATTATATCGTTACCGCCATCCGAATATACTGCATGTCGGCTACTTACGAACCGTATCGCGATGATCGAGTATCGATCGGCACAACTCCGGTTGCCCCAAGAGACCCGCCGCTGCTTCAGCCTCCGGATCCCGCATCAGATTGTACTGAGAAACTCCCCGGGCATAATGATAACGCAACACGATATCACCCGCAATCATGTCGGCCACCTCGTCGCGGAATGTCTCCAATTCACTCTGCGTATCCTCTTCCAACCGCGACTCGATCGCATCGAGTTCCTCACTGATACGATCAAGATATCGTTCCCGTTCGGCTTTCTCGCGAAGCGTCCGGATTGCCTCCGCCGTCGCAGACTCGAAGGTCATGTCCTTATCCCGCATAAAATCACTGAATGCACGGTAAAGCGAATCGGTCACCTCGAACGTGCCGATATCTACCGGTTCCGGATGCGCCTTATAATACGCATCTCCGAAATCTTCAATATAACCTTTTGCATACAGCACGAGGGCAAATCGGCTGGCATACTCGGCTGTCAGCACCGAATCGGGCATAATGCCGCCTCCGTCGTACACCTTGCGACCCCGGGCCGTCCGATACTCGCGAATCAACGAATCGGGAACAACTCCCACACTTCCGTCTTCGTTGCGGTGGGTGTAATCGATGGCCTGTATGCATCGTCCGCTCGGAATATAATATTTCGCCGTGGTCACCTTCAAAAATGTATTATACCCCAACGGCCGCATCGACTGAACCAACCCCTTGCCGAAAGTCCGTTGGCCCATCAGCACCGCACGGTCGAGATCCTGCATACACCCCGCTATGATCTCCGAGGCCGAAGCCGACCCGCTATTGACCAAAACAACCAATGGCAACTCCGGAGCAATCGGTTCGTTTTCGGTACGATATGTCGCATCCATCTCTTTGAACTTCCCCCGCATACTCACCACCTCGGTGCCTTTCGGAACAAACAGCGATACGATCTTCACCGCCTCCTGCAGAATCCCTCCGCCGTTCCCACGCAAATCGAACACCAACCCTTTGAGCCGGCCCGTCGCCATCAGATCAGTAAGCGCCCGACGCACATCGCTGCTGCAATCTTCGGTAAAATCACTCAAATGGATATAACCAATACTGTCATTGATAAATCCGGAATAGGCAACGCCCGATATCACGATCCGCTCACGCCGTACGGCCAGCTCCTCGGTCTGTCCAGTCGCCAACCGCTCCACGGTAACCTTCACCGTAGACCCAGGATCGCCCTTGAGCATCGCACTCACTCGGGCCGCCGGATAGCCGTGGATCGCCTCACCATCGACCGCCACGATCTTGTCGCCGATTTTGAGACCCGCCTTATCGGCCGGAAAACCTTCGTATGGCTGCGCAATATAGGTATCCTCATTTTTCTGCCGGATCAACGAACCGATACCCCCATATTTCCCGGTCGTCAGAATCTCAAAGTCCGACATCTCTTTCTCGGGCAAAAACTCCGTATAGGGATCCAGATCCTTGAGCATCCCGTCGGCAGCATCGGACAGCAATTTATCCGAGTCTACCGAGTCCACATAAAACAAGTTGACCTCCCGCAGAAGATTCATCACAATCTCCATATTCCGCCCCAGTTTGGCGTCGGGATCTTTCGCGGCTACCCAACAGATACCCGACCCGATCAAAACCACTCCCAGCGCTATCACACCGGCCTTACGCATTTTCTTCATATATATCGTTTTCTGTCATAAGACGGGACCCCCCGTCTCGCTTCGTTTTTTAACTCTTATCGTTCTGCAACTTCTACTCCCGGGACGCCAGGTAACCCGTCAGGCGGAACTCAACGCGTACCACCTCACGACGAATACCGTCGAGCACAATCCCAGTCCCCTCGCGACGTACCACAATGCGGTCTTCACCCAACGTCTTGACCCGGCCCCAAAGTGAATCGGCAACAAACACCCATTCATCAGGGTGCGTCTCCGCCAAACGGAAACCCGTACGATCCATCGCCTTCTCGATCGCCTCCATATCCCGCTCAGGATCGGCAACCACAAAACGTCTGACAAAACCGAACCGCGGATACAACGCAGCCAACACTACAATCACTACCAGCATCAACTGCCCGCGCGTCGAACCGAAAATCATCTTCAATTCATCCCCGGGAGCCACACCGCTCGTCCCCGTCAAACGCATCAGGGCAAACAATGCTACCAACAATATTATCAGCCAAAGCAGATATTTCACCGAACGTCTCAGGTATGTTTTCATTACCGCTATCGTTACGGATTCCGGAATCATGCTTAAACCTCTATAAAACAATTCTGGAACCCCATTTATTATCTATCTCACGTAAAAACTGGCCCGGCAAACGGACACAGCAATATGTAAAAGTGCAATTAATTGATAAAGATACGCATTATTTTATTTTTATTCACAAGCAGGATTATAATCATACTCCTTGACCCTCGTGGGACAACGCCTCGTCCGGTACCATGCTCTCCGGAACACAAGGCATGCTTCACACATTGCAGCCCTCGGTTCACATCGACAAATCCGCGGCATCGCCCGTCGGTTCGGAACCATACTCACTCCGAATACGGTCGGCCACCCGGGCCATCAACCATTTCGGGGTAGAGGTCGCCCCGCATATACCTACGCGCCGGCAACCCGAAAACCACTCGGCCCGCAGTTCCGATTCGTCCTCGATCTTATAGGTCCGGGGATTCGCCGACAAACACGCCTCATAAAGTACCTTACCATTGGAACTCTTGCTCCCGCTCACGAAAATCACCACATCATACCGTCCGACGAACTCTCGCAAATGAGGCTCCCGATTGGACACCTGACGGCAGATCGTATCATTGACCAAAACCCGGGTAGGATCAACTGCACGTGCCAATATCGCATCGCGAACCGCAACAAACAGTTCAAGACTCTGCGTGGTTTGCGACAACAGATAGATCGGTCGCGAAAAGTCTATGCGTTCCAGATCTTCCAACCCTTCGACTACCAGCG
>CASDSC010000228.1 GCA_949283215.1 uncultured Alistipes sp.
GACTATCAGCGCCCGTGAAGTCGAAAAATTCTACAACTCGATACCGAAAGACAGCCTCCCGATTATCCCCGAACAATACGTTTACGCACAAATTGTCCGCTATCCGGCTTCAACTCAAGAAGCCAAAATGCGTACACGAGAACAACTCCTCGCACTCCGCGAACGAATCGTAAAAGGGGAACGATTCGACGTATTGGCACGGCTATATTCGGTTGACCAAGCTACGGCCAGATATGGAGGGGAAAGCCAACCACTCGCCCGAGAACAACTTGCCAGACCGTTTGCCGATGCCTTGGCGCGGCTACAACCAGGACAGGTTTCGGAAGTAATCGAAACCGAATACGGTTTACACATCGCCGAACTTTTAGGACGTTCGGGAAATAAATACCGTTTCCGGCACATCCTGATGCGGCCTGTTTTTACGGAGGAAGAGTTAGCGGATTCGGATCAATTACTTGACAGTCTTGCCACGGCAATCCGGGAAGGAAAAACCACCTTCGAGGCCGCCGCATCGGAATATTCCGAAGACCCATATTCTAAACAAAATGGCGGAGTGGTAACAAACTACGAAATGCTCGAACACAATCAGATGTATAATGCCGAATACACTTCGACACAATTCTTTACAGAGGACCTCTCAGCTGACGACGCCCGCGTGCTCCTGAAAATGAAACCCGGTGAAATATCCGCCCCATTTCAGACTACAGATCTCAAAGGAAATAATCTGAGCCGTATCGTCAAACTGATCAAAGTGATCCCAGCCCATCCGGCCGACCTGAAGGAAGATTATATGTCGGTAGAACAAATAGCTTTACAAAATAAACAATACGATGATTTTGTCGTATGGCTCGACGAGAAGATCGACGAAATGTATGTCCGTATCGAACCTGAGTTCAAATTCGACGATTTCGAAACCAAAGCGTGGCTAAGAAAATAACTTTCCCTGTCATCTACCGATGGCTGTTGATCGGAATATTCTTCCTTCCGTTCGGTTCCGTTGCTCGAAACGCGCAAACCGATAAAACACAAGAAGAAAGGCATAAGTATACTATGTCTGTTGCTGGGGATGATTCGATTCCCCAGCAACCGGTACGTTTGCGCCCCGGACCGCCAAGCCGTCGGGCTGCTACTATCTCCAGAGAACATAAACCCGACACCAATACCGAAAAAAAACTCGTCGACCTCCGGGCCGATCTCGGTCACGGATTAAAAGTGGGTGACTCGTCGGCCACGGTCCTCGAAGGGAATGTCGTCCTTTATCACAACGGCGCCGTCATTACGTGTGACAGTGCCGTACGATACAGCGAAAATTATATCGAATTTTTCAAAAACGTTATCGTCAACAAAGACAGCATCTACGTATACGGTGATCGGGCAGACTACAACGGCAACCTCAATCTGGCTCACATCTACGCCCCTATCATCAAAATGGTCGACGGGGATGCTACCCTATACACCTATACGTTCGAGTTCAATACATTGGACAACATAGGTCGCTATGCCGGGGGAGGCACACTCACGCAGGGGGACAATCTGTTCGAATCGAAACAGGGGTATTATTACGGAAATTACCGTGAAGTGGTGGGCGTACACGACGTCGAAATCCGAAACCCAGAATACCGTTTACGTTCGGACTCGGTGGGATACAACCTCAATACAGAAACTGCACTCTTCTATTCACGAAGCTATATCTGGAACGACAAAGACGAAATCCTGAGCGCCGACGAAGGTCAATACGACAGAGTGGCAGGAATCTATACATTCACAAACGACGCCTATATCTTAACCAAAGAACAAGAGATATGGGCAGACACAATGGTCTATGCTGCCGCGTCGGGTGATGCACTTTTGCGCCGCAACATCCAGATCCAGGACGATGAACACAAAATCTTAGCGTTTGGAGATCACGGACAATATTGGGGGCAACTGGAAAACGGACTTCTCACGGAACGTCCTGCAATACTCAATTATGATCCAGAACAACCTGACACCCTTTTTATCAGTTCAGACTCGATGTTCCTGTATACGGTCAACCGCTTTGCGGACCAGCAGACCGATTCTCTGACTGAAGGACCTGAGCTCACGCTACCCGGAGAAAAAGTGTTGGACGAAATACCACAGGACTCCATTCCCCATAATGACAGTTTATCGGTGGATCCGACACGCAACGATAGTTTGCAGCGCAACGAAAACCTGTGGACCGATACGAAAACTATACTTGAAGACAGCATTCAGTCGGCAGGTCATGATTCTATTAACAGCGTATCAGACAGTCTTGTTTCAGAACCTGCCGACGAGAAAGCTCTGGCCGACTCGATCAGACAAGCCGAACGAGATCGTGAACGCGTTTTGAAACAACAACAGAAAGAGGAAGAGAAACTCCGAAAAAAAACATTACGAGAAACAGCCAAGGCTCGTAAGGATTCGATCCGCCAACAAAAAATCGACATAAAGAAAAGGCTTCGGGCCGACAGTACGGCTATACTTGCAGACGGCAACACAGACATCGACACGACGGTTGCAATACATGACTCACCATGGCGCACAATGAGAGGAGATTCTCTTGCAACATATGACCTGGTAAGGACCGATTCAATCTCTGATAGAGCTGATTCGTCCCTGTACCAACGCCCCCTGACACATGCAGACTCGGTGTACCGGACCGCTCACGCTTATTACAACGTAAAAATATATCGGTCCGATTTTCAGGCCGTTTGCGACTCGCTAGTCGCATTCTCGATCGATTCGACAATCCACATGTACATCAATCCGGTCTTGTGGAACGGCGAGAATCAGATCAAATCGGATGTCGTCGATGTATATACCGTAAACCAACAGCTATCCAAGGCTATTTTCACCGGAGGTCCACCGCTTATGAGTTCCCGGGTCGACTCGACAGACCGGTTCAATCAGATTCGGGGAAAAGTGATCGAAGTGTTCTTCCGGAACAACGAACTATACCATACCCTAGTAAACGGGAATGCTGAATCCTATTATTACTTACAGGACGACAGCACACGCGAAATTCAGGGATTCCTACTCGTGGAAAGCGGGAATATATCATTCTATTTCGAACAGAAGGAATTGATCGATATGGTCGCACGAAACAGCCCCAACTACATTCTGTTCCCGCTCGACAAAATTCCCGACGATCTTCCGGTACTTATGCCGAATTTCGTTTGGGAAGCGGACAGGAAACCTACGCGGGCCGAGGTCTTCGACCGAAGAGTACGGGCCTCACAACGGGCTTTCTACGAATCGCTTCCACAGGTATCATTCCCCATTACCGAAAGAATTGACATCGATCGAACACGACTGACTGAAGCCGGTGTATGGTATGACCGCAACGAAAGAATCAGTTCGCTGGCCGAAGAATTCATTCTATCAAGACCACCTGCCGACCAACCTTTAACACCCTGATACTCCTGTCGCCTGCGATTGTAGAACATAAAAACTATCAGAGTAGCTGGATGAAAAATTAGCTGAAAATAAATCGCCATGTAATTTACATGGATTAAAAAATAAAACAGGGCCGGAAGTTCATTTCCGGTCCTGTTTTTCTCTATCGATATTCCTTTACGTCGTTACATGACATCATCAACGTGCTGCATATCGGTTCTCGACCGTTTTCCAATCAACCAGCCCCCAAAATGCCCCGAGAAAGTCAGGACGCCGATTACGATAATCGATATAATAGGCGTGTTCCCACACGTCGCATGTCAACAACGGTCGGAGACCCCGGGTCATTGGATTGCCCGCATTGGGCGCTGCCTCAATCAGCAGACGTCCCTCTTTGTCTTCACACAACCACGCCCAACCCGAACCGAACAGGCCTACGGCCGTCTTAGTAAATTGCTCCTTGAACGCATCAAACGAGCCGAACGATTGATTGATTGCCTCAGCTAATCGTCCCTGTGGTACGGATTGAGGTGCAGGTGATAATGACTGGAAGAAAAACGTATGGTTCCAATTCTGCGCCGCATTATTGAATATTGGACCTTCTGCCTTACATACTATCTCCTCAAGAGGCATATCGGCATACGGAGTACCTTGGATCAGGTTATTTAAATTGTTGACATACGTCTGCTGGTGCTTACCATAATGGTATTCCAGCGTCTCGGCACTCATTAACGGTGCTAGA
>CASDSC010000229.1 GCA_949283215.1 uncultured Alistipes sp.
CCGCCCAGATCCGAGAAAAACGGTAATGTGCACTCATCGTGAGCCCCAACTCCGTGCGCGAGGCCCCGTACCCCTCGGAACTCCGATGATCGAGGGTGTGTACCCGGTGATGATTGGCGTTCAGAACAGCCCGAATGGTCATCTGTTCTGAGGGTGTCCATTCGAGCCGGTACTTATTATAAAAACTATGCGACGTACTCCGTGAGTCGATATTGACCAACCAGTCGATATCGGTCAGATTGGCCAACAGGTAATCGATCGAGGTCGTGGAATAGCCACAGGACAATTCCGATGTCACGTGATCCCAATATTTGCTCCAACGCAATGACACTCGCAATTCCTCGTCCTGCTGACACTCCCGTCGTCCTTTCCCCTGAAATGCCATCAGGTGCGGCAGATTGCGGTCCGCACTGTGGAACCACCCGCTCAACGCAACAACATGTCCTCGACCCGCATTCCAAAACAGATCGGCCGTCGCTCCGTGCTTGGCATAATCGGCATTCTGCTGCCGCACGGTCTGAAACGGAGGCACCGCAATATTCCGGAATTTAAAGTCATTGCGCGCACGCTCATACATGTAACGCACGCGGGCCTGTACCTTCCGGCTACCGCCCCCCGCGGACACATAGGTCTGCCAAGTTGCAAAACTTCCCCACGACTGAGCCACAGTCCCGTAAAAACGACGATCCCAACGCGGCGATGAACTCAACAATACCGTGCCGCCAAGCGCTCCGCCCCCTTCCTGCAACGAACTGCCCCCATGCAACAACTCGACCCGGTCAACGAACCATACCGGCAAAAGCGAAAAATCGACCTGTCCCAACATCGGATTGTTGATATTGATCCCGTTCCACTCTACCTGTGTATGGGACGGTGCCGTCCCTCGAAAGGATACGGTCGCGGTTGATCCCTGGCCGTAACTTTTCACGAACAATGGCGTATGGCGCATCAACAAGTCTGCCATCGATGTCGTCGCAGACTCCTCCAACCGCACCGAATCGAGCACGGTATGCGTAATCCCCACGTCTCGTAACTGACGACGACCGGAGACCGTCACCTGTTCGATCAGATGCGTTTCTGTATCCAGCGACTGCCCGGCCACCGGAATGTGCATGCCGCACCATATCATCATGAGGTAAAACACCTTGCGCATCCGTTCTCTATTTTTATACGACAGAATATTTTGCCGATATCACCTCGCGATCGGACCGAAGGAAAAATACGTAACGTCAGAAACCGGAAAATTTACCGAGGATCTACTCACCCATTCGCCGTAGGTCGTAAAATCGTAAGGCGTGCAAAGGCAGGTCTTCTGACTTCTCTTTTCCCAGCTTTCGGGCCTTCCCATTCCTATATGGAGCAGTGGCATCGGATAAAAGCTCGGAACCGTCCTCATCAGACGAAACACAGAGTTACAGCAGCGGGAACTGTTGCCGATTCGCACGGCATTCCCATTTAATCCCCTCGGACCGAAAATCCATTACAGGGAACCTTTACTCATTGCAAAGTAGAGGATAATTCGCGAAAAAAACAAATGCGTCCTTCCCTCAAAAGTGCAATACCTCAACAGGGAACATGCGGACACAAAGACACTTTAAAGGTAGCAAAGAGGAACAGACCGCCAATCGGCGCTCCCCCAAAAAACATAACGCCATCCATAGAATGGACAAGAAGCCTTGTAACACAAACGGCCAAACCCAATCGGTCACATGCCGTAAACAGGTCACAATGAAACACGACGAGGAGCCAGCACACGGATGGCCTGATGCATGCACCGGATCGTTACCGGTAATCCCGGACCCGGTTGACCGTCGATATCGGTCGTCTCAGAATTTTGGGCACTGATGCGCAGGGATCGGCACTGCATATGGACAAGCCCGGGTGGATAGGCACGTTTGCGCCGCGAAAGATAATGAAACACGGTCTGCAAGGTCTCGAGCGGATTGTCACCCTTGACAACCAGCACATCAAGCAATCCATCGTCGATTTCGGACTTATAGGCCAAGTGAAACTGTCCCGCAGACTGTCCGTTAAACACGAAAAATATCAATGACGAGCCACGATACACACCCGAATCGCTTTCAATTTCGATCTGCATCTTTCGAAATTTGGGCAACTCATTGAGCCCGCCGACATAATAGGCCAATTTTCCGAACGTATTTTTCATGATCGACGGAGTTCTCTGCGACACCTCGGTAAACAAACCACAGCTGAACACATTGACAAACCATGTATCGCCGGCCAGACCCAGATCAACAGGACGCACTTCACCGTCAAGGATCTGACGACATGCCTGAGGAATATCATCCGGCACGCCCAATAAATGGGCAAAATCGTTCGCCGTTCCGGTCGGTAACACGGCCAACGGCAAATCAACACCTGCGCGTTTCATCTGGTTGACCACATAATTGACCGTTCCATCGCCCCCCGCGACCAAAATATGATGATACGTAGCATCGACCTGGCGCAAAACCTCCTCATCCCGGCTCGAAAAACCCAATCGATAGGGCACCATTAACAAACCTTCGGACTGATAGATGCCGATCACTTCGTCCAGCGCATCGGCTATGGCCGTCTCCCCCGACGTAGGATTATAAAAAAACAATACCTTTTTCATGTCTGCGGTCTTTACTACCCATATCATTATATCATTCGACAATATGGCTCTCGAGGCCAGGCGTCACATAGGTCCGGAATGCACCCGTCGAGTCGGAATAAACCAGATAGGCATCCAAATCGGGATGCTCCTCAAAAAATGCGATACTCCGCTCTCGACCCATTACCATACACATCGTTCCATAGGCATCGGCCAATATGGCTGTCGGGGCAACCACCGTCACCGCCAACAAGTCGCTCTGCGCACTCATCCCCGTTCGGGGATCGATCGTATGCACAATCTTGCGGCCCTGCTCATCGGTATAGAACTTGCGATAATTGCCCGACGTGGCAAGGCCCCGATCGCTGATCGCCAATTTTACTTGCAGATCGGCACCCGGTGTAAAATTCCCTTCTACCGGACGGTCGATGCCTACGACCCACGGACGCCCCTTCGGATTGGTCCCCCGGCAGAATATTTCGCCCCCGATCTCCACCAAATATTCCTTCACTCCGAGACTCTCGATATAACGCCCCAAAATATCGGCGGTATACCCTTGGGCTATCGAATTGAGGTCGATCTGTACTCCGGGTTGGGTTCTGACCAGTCGCCCATTTTCGACACCGATCTTTTCGTAACCCACATATTGCAACAGCGAATCTATATTGGGTCGTACTGTACGAGTCTCTCCCGCAAAACCCCACGCGGAAACCAGTGGTTTGACCGTAATGTCATACATCCCATCGCTCTCGCGGCTTATCCGTTCGGCCACCGCAATACATTCCGCAATGTATGAATCGACAGAATCTGTTTCGCCTCGATTCAACCGATTCAACAACGAACTGTCAAGATAAAGCGATGCCGATCGATCGAATGTCGCCAAAACAGAATCGATCCCCGACCGGGCATCGTCCATCGGACGGTCGGATTTCAACACAATATGATAAGTAGACCCCTGGGCAAAACCATCGATCGTCGTCACGGCAACATCCTTTCCGCAAGACGACAAAAAAACCGCCCACATCACTGTTCCCAACAATTTTCTCCGCATAGCACTATAAAATAATCGCAAAAATACGAAAAACACCCCAAGAAACCACCTGCTCTCTTGTCCTAAACCCCACAAGAATTGATACAGTCCGGTAAAGATTACGACTCGGATCCCATCCTCCGACAGTACAGCATACCTCCTTCCGCCCGAACCACTATCACTGACTCTCCACGCGAAATATAAAAACCATCTTCGGATGAAGCCTCGTAATAGTGTCCCTCGATCTCAATACGACCTACAGGCCGGAGCACCGTGGTCACAACTCCAGTACGTCCTACCAGGGCCCGCTCGTCCGAACGACCCACAAAGCCTGCCTCCGGACTAAGGCTCGAGGCAAGCACCACGCGTTCACGCAACGCAGAGCGTCCCGTAAGGAAACGCTTACCCAACCACAGACAACACAAAATCGATACCGTAACGCTCACTATAACCACCGCCAGCGGGCGTACGACATAGGCAACAGACAATTCTCCCGAAGAGATATGACGCAACAGATCGGTATCGATCGTTGCAAATGCCAACCCAAGGACCACAGCAACAATGCCCGATACCCCCAACACCCCAAAACCCGGAGTAACAAACAGCTCCAGCACGATCAACACGATACCGGCCAAGAACAGTATTAACTCCCAGTGCGCTACCAAGCCCTCGAGATAGAGCGGTGCAAAATAGAG
>CASDSC010000230.1 GCA_949283215.1 uncultured Alistipes sp.
ATCCGGAGCGGTCATTATGATGTGCTGCATCCGACCTATTACGATCCCTATCTGCTGCGTGAGGCTGCGGGTAAACCGATCGTTGTGACGGTGCATGATTTGATCCATCAATTATTCCCGCAGTATTTCAGGCCCGGAGATCCCACTTCGCGGCAACAACATGAGATCATCCCTCGGGCCGATCGAATTATTGCCATTTCGGAAAATACAAAACGGGATATCTTGCGGTTCTTTCCCGTGGATGAGCGTAAAATCACCGTGATCCATCATGGCTTGATGCTTGGCGCGCCTCAGATGGCTGGGGTGTTGCCGTCGTCCCAGGGTGCCGATTATTTGTTGTATGTGGGAGAGCGGGGGATCTATAAGAATTTCGCGCGGATGGTCGAAGGCGTCGCTCCTTTATTGCATAAATACGGTCTGCGGTTAATTTGTGCAGGTAGCCGTCCATTTTCTGCAGAGGAGCAGGCGATGTTGGCACGTTTCGGGATCGCCGAGCAGGTAGAACAACGCCGGGTGAGCGATGTCGAATTGCGGACATTGTATCATCATGCCGTTTGTTTTGTTTTCCCGTCGTTGTACGAAGGGTTTGGTTTGCCGATTCTCGAGGCATTCGCTGCCGGATGTCCGGTGGTGTTGAGCGAGTCGAGCTGTTTCCCTGAAATTGCCGGCGAGGCCGGAGTTTATTTTGACCCGTTGCAGTCGGATAGCATTGGAGCGGCTGTTCAGAAGGTCGCGGACGATCGGGCTCTTCGCGAACGTATGGTATCCGTGGGAAAAGAACGTCTCGGACTGTTTGATGCCAATGATATGGTGCGCAAGACACGAGACCTCTATTTGAGCCTGGCCTAGGGTTAGAAGGGAATGGCCTGTAGGTTGTCTTTGTATCTTATTGGTCAGTGTGCCGAATCTGCGGTTTCAGAAATGAACGATGGCTGGAGGCATTCCTTCCTAACCGCATCCATAGGAAGTATAAGAAATTTGTAGGCATGCGTCAAGGGATTGACTTCCATGCAGCCAGATTTCCTGGCGTTATTTCCGAAACAATTTGCGTAGACGAAGGTTCAAAATGACGAACCAGAGTTTGGCTGCGTATTTGATCCGGGCAATACCCCGGTCGATCTCACATACGACGCGTACATTTTCTCGCAGACCCCGTGCGCGTTGAACCGAAGAGATTCCCGTTTTATCGAATCGGGCAACCGGGAACCCCAGGTAGAGAAAGCGGCAACCGTTCCGGAAACAAAGTTTGAAAAACTTGAGGTCGGCCGACATGGCGTATCGTGTGTCGAACGGGAGTGCCTGCATGAGTTCTGTCCGGACGAAAGCAGCCTGGTGGCAGAAGAACATTCTGTGCTTGCTGGAGGGTACGGACTCTGCCTTTTTGAGCACTTCTTCGTTGCCGTTATTGCGTAATTCGATGATGTCACCGTACACGATATCAGCTTCGGTGGTTTCGATGAGGGTTGCTACCTGTTGTAGCGTTTGGTCGTTTGCAAACATATCCCCGCTGTTCATGAAATTGATCCAGCGTCCCTGAGCAGCAACTATCCCCTTGTTCATCGCATCGTAGATTCCATGGTCCGGCTCGCTGACAACTCGGTCAATGTGGTTACAGTAGCGGTTGAGGATGGTCAGTGTGCCGTCGGTCGAACTCCCGTCGATGACGATGTATTCGATCTCGAATCCGTCGTGGCGTTGGCTAGTGACACTGCGTAGCGTCCGTTCGATATTCCCGGCACTATTGTATACAACCGTCACAATGGTGAAAAGCGGACGAATGCGGTTGTGTGATTCAGAAGTTGATAGCGCTACGGTATCCATGTTATATAGAGTTTGAAGATAGCGTCTTGGATATGTGTCTTGCTTTTGTATAAATAACGGGTTGTAACAGATTCGATCGAAGCCTCCGTAGGGATAGACGTGTGGTTACCATTTGTCGAATTGTGCCGGGCCGGTTTATGCCAATTGTTGCATTTCGATCAGTTTGCTGTATATGCCCCCAAGATCCATTAACTCTTGGTGTGTGCCTTGTTCTGCGATTTGCCCGTGTTCGATGACAATGATCTTGTCGGCATTGTGGATCGTGCTGAGACGGTGTGCGATCACTACTGAGGTACGTCCTATCAATAATGCATTGAGTGCGTCCTGAACCAACTTTTCGCTTTCGGTGTCGAGTGCCGAAGTGGCTTCGTCGAGGATCAGTATGTCGGGATTCTTGAGTACCGCACGAGCAATGCTCAAACGCTGCCGCTGACCTCCCGAGAGTTTCATGCCGCGGTCTCCGATATTGGTTTGGTAACCATGTTCCGTTTCCATAATGAAATCGTGTGCATTGGCTATACGGGCGGCCGCTTCAATCTCTGCTTGTGTGGCGTCACGTTTGCCGAGACGGATATTGTTCTCAATGGTGTCGTTGAACAGGATAGTCTCTTGTGCTACGACGCCGATATGGGCGTGCAGGCTTTCGATGTTGAGTTGGCGGATGTCGGTTCCGTCGATTTTGATGGCTCCTCCCGTTACGTCGTAAAAACGGGGAACCAGATCGGCCAATGTCGATTTGCCTCCTCCTGAGGGACCGACCAAAGCGACTGTTTCGCCGCGATGTACGGTGAAACTTACACCGCTAATAACTTCCCGTGTATCATATGCAAAGTGGACATCCTGGAATTCGATACCTTCCTGTAATCCATCGAATTTTTTTGCGTCGGGGGCGTCGTTGATTTCCGTCCGGGTATCGAGCAATTCGAGTACACGCTCACCGGCGGCAATACCTTGATTGATCATACTCAGCGAGTCGGTGACGGCACGTGCCGGTCGCGTGATCTGCGAGAAAATGGCAATGTACCCCAGAAAATCGGCTGCAGGGAGCGATCCGTCCAATACGAGGCTACCTCCGTAGATCATGATGACGGCTACGGTCGATACGCCGAGAAATTCACTCATCGGTGAGGCGAGTTGCTGCCGCCGTGCGATCGAAAGCGAGATACGTGAGAAGAACTGATTGATGTCGTGGAATTTCTGTTTGATGTAATCGGAGGCATTGTACGCTTTTATGATCTTGATTCCCGTGAGCGATTCGTCGAGGGCGCTGGTCAGTTCTCCGTATGCTTCCTGAGCGGTACGGGCCGAATGGCGTAACCGTTTGACTATGCCGCCGATGACCAGACCTGTAATCGGGATAAAAAGTCCGGTAAATATGGTCAATTGCCACGAAATCGAAATGAGCGCGAAGAGATAACTGATGATCAGAAACGGTTCGCGGAACAGTACCTGAAGCGTATTGGTGATGCAGAATTGTACGACTTGCACGTCCGAGGTGATTTTGGCAATAATGTCGCCCTTGCGTTCGTTGCTGAAATACCCGACGTTGAGATTCATGACATTGTCGAAAGTCTGATTACGCAGGTTGCGCAACGTGTGGATACGCATTGTCTCGATCGTCCGTTGTCCGAGATAACGGAATACATTGCTTAACAGTACGGATAGGATGACCGTGATGCTGAGAAAAACCAGGATCTGCATCACGTCGTAATTGGTTCCGTACAGTTTGTATAACAAATAGTTGCTTACGTCGGTCAGGTAGGCTGAACTGAGCTCGAACTCAGGCATCGAGGTGATATGATTCACGGTCTTTTCACCGTCGAACAAGGTGTTGAGGATGGGGATGATCAACACCAGATTGAACATGCTGAAGAAAGCATACAGCAGGGTGTAGAAAAAATAAGGAATGGCGTATTTTTCGATAGGTTTGGCAAAACCCAGCAACCTCCAGAATGTTCTCATGCACGCTGTTTTTGTGGATACATCGGCAAAAGTACACCAAAAAAACATTTTTTGCCTATTTTTGTTCGAAATTTCAAAATGAACCATGGAAACTGTACTAAGCGGAATACGATCGACCGGACAATTGCACTTGGGTAATTACTTCGGTGCGTTGAAGAATTATGTCAAAATGCAGCATGAGAATCGCTGCTTCTTTTTCATCGCGGACTACCATTCGCTGACCACCCATCCCGATCCGACCAAACTCCATCCCAACGTCAAAAATGTGTTGGCCGAGTATTTGGCTGCGGGACTCGATCCTCAGGTGGCTACAATCTACATTCAGAGTGACGTGCCCCAAGTGGCCGAGTTGTCGCTTTTGTTGAGCATGCATGCCTATGTGGGTGAGTTGGAACGTACGGCTTCGTTCAAGGAAAAGATTCGTAAGCATCCAGATAATATCAATGCAG
>CASDSC010000231.1 GCA_949283215.1 uncultured Alistipes sp.
AAGTCCGGCTTGTCTCATGAACAGGTCGGACTTGTTACATATACAAGTATCTATAACTATCTCCTTTCTCACAGATTACGACACAAAAAAAATGATCATTGCGGCAATCACACCCACACGAATTCTACCTGAAGTAAAATATACACTACAAAAACATGGGAATACCCCTTTGTCATACCTCAAAACTTGCAATAACGGGTATTATAATAGACATTCATGCCCTTGTTCCTGATGTATAAAAAACAATCTTTTATAAAATCACACTATACACTTATCCACATCCTAAATATACTCCTCGCAATAACTATTCTCACATTTTTGGGATTTTACAATTCTTTTGATCCCCAGACATATACAAAAGCACAACGGCTGCCAAAAATAAATTTTGACAGCCGTTGTGATCTCGAATCCATAGAGATTCTCTGAACATGGAATACCTGCTTTATCAAATAAATCCCTTGACGCTTGAATAAAGCATGTATTCTTACGCTACTGAATACTTTCTACGGATTGCAGTGCCCCACTATATACTGTAAGGTATAACCCTATTTACCGTAATTAAATGTGATGGTTTGTTTCAGATCGGGATGAAGTGATTTAGCAACGGGGCATGTTTCAGCGGCATTTTCGAGAATTCTTTTGAACTTGTCGTCATATTCGGCCGGAAAATGGAATTCGATTTTAATCTCCCCGATTCTACGAGGATCTGCGGCCATGATTTTTGTAATCGACAGTTTTGTGCCGGCGATGTCGATGCCTCTTGATTCAGCAGCAATGCCCATAATGGTCAACATACAGCTACCCAATGCCGTTGCCACCATATCGGTTGGCGAGAACGACTCTCCTTTTCCATGATTGTCCACAGGGGCATCGGTTACGATTTTTGTACCGGATTGCAAGTGGGTAGCTTCCGCACGAAGTTGACCCAAATAAACGGTTTCAACAGTTGCCATAGTTTTATTTTCTTAAGGTTTAAAAAATTCGAGTACTTTTGTACAAAAGTAGCAAAAATGCAGATCAATTCCGCCACATTTCGTTGCAGTAGCCAAAAGATCGGACAATGCCCGGAAGGAGGTTTGCCCGAATTTGCATTTATCGGCCGCTCGAACGTAGGTAAATCGTCGCTCATCAATATGTTGACCGGACGGCCTGGGTTAGCAAAAGTTTCTGGTACGCCGGGAAAGACTCGTTTAATCAATCATTTTCTGATTAATGAAAGCTGGTTTCTTGTCGACCTCCCTGGCTATGGATATGCCCGGGTATCGAAAAGTGTACGCGAAGAATTTTCGAAATTGATTGAGAACTATGTGTTGCTCCGCGAACAACTCTATTTCTTATTTGTGTTGGTCGATTCTCGACTCGAGGCCCAGCGGGTTGATCTTGACTTTATCAATATGTTAGGAGAGCATGGGGTACCATTCGGCATTGTATTCACCAAAGCAGACAAACAGGGCGTCAACCAAACGGCATCCAATATAGCCCGATATAAACGCAAACTGCACGAAACATGGGAAACGTTGCCTCCGATTTTCGTTACATCGTCGGAAAAAAGGCAGGGTCGCGAAGAGATCTTGTCATTTATTGAGCAATGTTTAAATGAATGTGAATAAAAAACGATATTTTATCGAGGAATTCCGGTCAAAACCGCTAAATTTGCAACTCAAACAGTCCAAATTTTCAATCTGAAATGGCCATACATAAGCTCAAATTCTTCGCTTGCCGTGAATCACGCTACTTGGCGGAGAAGATAGCCCGCAGTTACGGGAGTGAATTGGGAGATTCGTCAGTACTGGATTTCAGCGATGGTGAGTTCCAACCCGCCTACAATGAGAGTATTCGCGGATGTACGGTATTCATCATTCAGTCAACATTTCCACCTGCAGATAATTTGATGGAGTTGCTGTTGATGATCGATGCGGCCCACCGGGCTTCGGCGCATCGTGTGATTGCGGTCATGCCTTATTTCGGTTGGGCGCGTCAAGATCGTAAGGATCGTCCCCGCGTATCGATCGGAGCCAAACTGGTGGCCAATATCCTACGCGCAGCTGGGGTCGACCGCATAATGACAATGGACCTTCACGCAGATCAAATCCAGGGATTCTTTGATATACCGGTGGATCATTTGTATGCAAGCGGGATTTTTGTACCCTACATCAAGAGCCTCAACCTTGAGAATCTATCAGTAGCCGCACCGGATATGGGGGGAGCCAAACGAGCTAACGCTTATGCGCAATACTTGAACGCCCCAATGATTATTTGCCACAAACAACGCGAAAAAGCGAATGTGGTGGCAAAAATGACGGCAATCGGCGAAGTTGAGGGACGAGACATCGTAATTCTCGACGACATGATCGATACGGCTGGAACTATCACAAAAGCAGCCAATATGTTTATGGAGAAGGGTGCCCGGAGCGTGCGCGCCGCAGCTACACATCCTTTGTTGTCAGGTCCGGCCTATGACCGAATCAATGACAGTGCATTGAGTGAGGTGATCGTTACGGATTCCATCCCGCTGCGTAAAGATGCAGATTTGCATAAATTCACCGTGCTGGGAATTGCCGATATGTTTGCCGACGTGATTGAACGGGTTCATAACTATAAGGAGATCAGTTCTCGTTTTATATTTTAACAATAAAGGCGCATCAAACGGCTCGAGTTGTTTGGTAAATCGCAAAAATTGATTTACATTTGCGTCACCGAAGCCAAAATTAAGGTTTGGAGAGGTGGGTGAGTGGCTGAAACCACCGGTTTGCTAAACCGACGTACTTCGCAAGGGGTACCACGGGTTCGAATCCC
>CASDSC010000232.1 GCA_949283215.1 uncultured Alistipes sp.
ATAGGGGTTATCCGAGAAGGCGTAGTCGAAATCTTTTCGTACGACACGTTGTACGCGTTCCTCAGCATAGATGTCGGTGGGTCTGTGCTGAAAATAGTTGAATGCCCGTACGTCGTCGAGACCTCCGATATGGTCCTTGTGGGCGTGTGTGAGCAGAATGGCGTCGATTCGTTTTACGTTTTCGCGGAGCATTTGCTGGCGGAAGTCGGGACCGGCATCGATGACGATTGTCGATCCGTTGTGTTCGACTAATGCCGAGGTTCTCAATCTTTTGTCTCGGCTGTCGGGTGATGTGCAGACCCAGCAACCGCAGGCGATCATTGGAATGCCTTGTGAAGTGCCGGTACCCAGGAATGTCAGTTTGGTCATATTATATACCGAAAGAATACGATGTCAAATATACGAAAAATAAACGGCTCCGGAATGTCCCGGAGCCGTTTTGCCATATGAAACGGTGCGTTGTTTATTCTGTAATACGGTTGAGCCAGCGGAGCATCGAGAACATCACGGTCATTGCAACCAGACATACTACGACGAAAACGCTCCAAGTTGCCCAGATCGGAATGGTGTCATACAATACGGCGCCGATAAACAGCAATTGATTGCCGATCGCTGTTGCACCGAGCCATCCGCCCTGCATGAGCCCTTGGTATTGGGGGGGCGCTACTTTCGATACAAACGAGATTCCCAGGGGACTGATACACAGTTCCGCTACGGTCAGGATGAAGTAAGTCCCGATCAGCAGGAACGGGGTTACACGCTGCGCGTCGGGCAGACCACCCATAGCTTCTGCTTGTGCGGCTGTAGGCAGGCCGAATGAACCGAGGGTCATTACCAGATATGCCAAGGCAGCGATTCCCATACCGATAGCAATTTTGTTGGGAGTCGAAGGTTCTTTCCCGCGAGCTCGCAACCAACCGAATACGGCCAATACGACTGGGGTGAGGAATACGACGAAGAATGGATTCATGGTTTGGAACAATTCGGCCGTGATATCCATCGAACCTATTTTAAGCAGCGTATAGTCTTTTGCGAAGAATGTAAGCGTCAAGCCGTTTTGGTGGAATGAGAACCAGAAGAAAATGACTACGGCAAATACGGCAATCAGTGCCCAGATGCGTTGACGTACCTCTTTGGCCTCCATGCGAATCTCGTCTTTGCCGAGCTCTTGTTTGTTGGCGGCAGCCAATTTCGGGTCGGGCAGGATTCGTTTGTTGGCCAGGAAAATCACGAGCGAGATTGCCATGGCGATCACCGCAATACCGAACGCATAGTGGAATCCTGTCGAGAAGACATTGAGATAGTCTGCGGCGAATGTGCCCATGTCGTTAGGAAGTGCTGTTTTGCTGACTTCTGAAGCCAAAGTTTGGAATCGCGTAGCAGCTTCAGGGGTGAGTGTTCCGTTCAGAAAACCGTGGCACAATTCGGGAAGGTCGGCGTTGTATTGGAATCCGTTGGTCGAAAGCCACCAATTGCGGATACCGACCGCAGCCAGAGGAGCGAAGATAGCGCCCACGTTGATGAACATATAGAAAATCGAGAAGCCCGAGTCGCGCAGATTGCTGTATTTGGGGTCGTCGTACATTTGTCCGACCAGTGCCTGCAGGTTCCCTTTGAAAAGACCGTTGCCGAATGCAATGGTGAATAGACCGAAGCAGGTGATTGTCAGGTACAGCGCCATATTGCGAACCGGGGTAGGGGTCGGTAATGCGACCAGCAGGTACCCGACGGCCATGACGATCAGTCCGACGAGAATTGTTCCTTTATAGTTGCGGGTACGGTCGGCGATTATACCTCCGACCAAAGCAAGAATATAGATCGAAAAGTAAAAAACCGAGTAGATCAGTCCGGAATAAGTTTTGTCGAGTCCGAACTTAGCCATGAGAAAGAGCGTGAGGATCGCCATCATCGTGTAGAATCCGAAACGTTCCCCCATGTTTGCCAGTGCAGCGGGAAGTAGTCCCTTGGGATGTTTTTTAAACATGATGTTCGATTTGGTATATAGATGGTTAGTAAAAATAGTTTTAATCGTACTAACAAATATAGCGTAAAAATTTTATTTGCTTTGTTGATTGTCTGTTTTTGCTTAATTTTATTGCTTGTCATAAAGGGGAAAACTTATGCAGGACTTTCCGCAGAAACTACCAATTGTTGCGCGAGATCCATGGCTCGAACCGTGCGAGGAAGCGCTCAATGCGCGCTATCGGCTATATCAGGCTCGTTTGCAGTCGATCGAAGAGTCGGCAGGATCTTTGGTCGATTATGCCAATGGTTATCTTTATTTCGGATTTCAATACGATGCTGTTCATCGGGGATGGCATTTTCGCGAGTGGCTTCCCGGAGCCTACGATGTCTATATATTCGGTGATTTCAACGGATGGCAGCGCACGCAACTTCCTTTATGTAAAGGGCCTGACGGGGTATGGTCTATTTTTTTGGCCGATGAGACGTTTCATGGGGCTTTGCGTCATGGCTCGTTAGTCAAGATGTTGGTGCATGGCGAGAATGGATGGCATGAACGGATTCCGTCGTATATTCGCCGTGTCGTACAGGATGAAGAGACTAAGGATTTTACGGGACAAATATGGGCTCCAGCACCTTTTGATTGGGAAGGGGACAATTTCGATATAGCTTCAGTTGGGAGTTTGTTGATCTATGAGGCGCATGTGGGGATGGCGCAGGAGAAAGAGGGGATCGGCACGTTCAATGAGTTTACCCGCAATGTGCTGCCTCGGATCAAACGGTTAGGGTACAATGCGGTGCAGTTGATGGCGTTGGCCGAACACCCCTATTATGGGAGTTTCGGGTATCATGTGTCGAATTTTTTTG
>CASDSC010000233.1 GCA_949283215.1 uncultured Alistipes sp.
AGGTGTTGAGTCAACAACCTGATACGAGTGTGAAGATTGTAACCGTAGGCTTTTTGTCGAATTTGCGCGATTTACTGGCTTCTGAACCAGATTCGCTCTCTCCGCTCAATGGGTATGACTTGGTGCGGGCTAAGGTAAAACAACTCGTTTCGATGGCCGGAGTTTTTCCCGAGGGTAAGGAATTTAATGTGATGTGTGATTCTGCAGCCTCAGCCGTAGTATTCGCGCAATGGCCTACGCCTATCTTGTTCAGTGGATTCGAGATCGGGGAACAGGTAGTTACTGGAGCCCAAACAGCTGCGATGGAGATAGACGACAGTCCGGTCAAGGATGCTTTTGCGATGTGTTTGGCTCAAGACGATCCTGCAGGGCGTTTCAGTTGGGATCAAACGGCCGTTTTGGTAGCTGTTCGGGGAGTCTCACCGTATTATTCGACCGAACGAGGGACCTTTGTGGTTCACCCTGATGGATCGAACAGTTGGATAGCCTCTGTAGATGGACCGCATGCGCGTTTGCTTGTCAAAATGCCACCCTGTGAGGTTGCTTCTGTTATCGAAGCAATGATGATGCATCAGCCTGTAGAGCCGTAGGTTGCTATAGGATGTAAAGATTCAGGGCACGAATATCGTGCCCTGAATTGTGATGACCTATTGGATCGCTAATACGGTCGGGTTGGTACAACTGGTGTGCGTGGGAGCGATTCAATCAGACAAGATCGTCTTTGCTGACATTTAATTTTTCGGTGATCTGTTCGATGGGTAGCGGCTTTACACAGAAGAACCAATCGTAGCAGTGGCTGCCGTCACTTTGGATGGCCATTTTGTTTTGAGCATCGTTGAACGAGCTGGGAGCTGAGGTGATAATATCGTCACCCGGCTGCCAATCGGCAGGCAACGCGATTTTGAAAGCATCGATTGTTTGTAATCCGATCAATACGCGTTTGATCTCTTCGAAATTACGCCCCAGTTGCATTGGGTAGTAGATGATTGCCCGGATCACGTGTTTCGGGTCAATAAAAAATACAGCTCTCACAGCGAAAGTTTCACTGGCTTCAGGATGGATCATGCCGTATTTTCTTGCCACTTCCATGCGAAGATCGTCGATAAGCGGAAATCCGACTTCCACATTTTTCATGCCTTTGTATTCGATTTTCTCCTTGATCGTACGCAGCCAGGCGATATGGCTGGATAGACCACCTATCGAAAGTCCCAGCAGTTGACAATTGAGCGCTGCAAAATCTGGAGCCATATGGGCAAACTGCATGAACTCAGTGGTGCAAATCGGGGTGAAATCGGCCGGGTGACTGAACAGAATTACCCATTTCCCTTCGAAATCCTCGGGGAAGTTGATTGTTCCTTGTGTTGAGGAGGCTTTAAAACTCGGTGCTATGTCTCCGATACGAGGCATTCTATATTCTTCATTTTCCATAATACGAATAGATAAGATTGTGAACTGTTTTATGCAAAGAAGATGCCTGACTTGTACTCCCGAGGGCTTATAGATCGGTTTGTGCATGTTGTGGACCGTTTGATTTGCAATTTGGCACAGATATCTTTATCTTAGCGGGACCGGAGAGAGGTCCGGAATGAAACGAAAGTAAAACAATAGAGTCATGAAAATAGCTTTGCCTACCCGTGGTGGTCAGATTGACGATCATTTTGGTCATTGTGAATCTTATATGGTGTTTACGGTCGATGGGGATCGCAAGATTGTCGGAATGGAAAAAGTAGATTCTCCCGAAGGGTGTGGTTGTAAATCGAATATTGCCCCACAGTTGAGTGCCATGGGGGTGACGGTGATGTTGGCCGGTAATATGGGTCAGGGGGCTGTGAATGTACTGTCCCGTAACGGCATTTCGGTCGTTCGCGGATGCTCGGGCGAGGTACGGGCGGTAGCAGAGGCCTATTTGGCCGGTACTTTGAGCGATTCAGGCGAAACCTGTCACCACCATGACGACCATCAGTGTAGCGGCCATTGATATTGGTTGGGTCGGTCTATTCTCCTCATGCGAGGAGGGTAGACAAATCGAATAAAAAATAAAGCCCGGGCGGAAGATTGTATTACTCTTCTTTTGCCCGGACTTTTTTTGTCGTAATGACGTTGTCCCGTAGGAGGGGGCTGATGGGTTACGGTTTATTTGAATGGCGAATCGGGTTCTTTTGCCATGTGATTGTAGTATAGCTTGTCGAGCAGTCGAGGGGCGAACTTCTTGATAAACATGGTTGCACGACCGTTGAACTCCATCAACAGTAAACGTTTTTTTCGGCCGATGCCGTCGGCGATCCGCCGGGCTACCTCTTCAGCGCTCATCATTTTGCCCTCTTCAC
>CASDSC010000234.1 GCA_949283215.1 uncultured Alistipes sp.
ATTGATCGGACCGACGATTGTGATCGGCAGGTGTTTGATTCCGTAATAGCCGAATATCCAGGATGTCAAGACGATCAAGGCTTTGAGCATGACAAATGCGTGAGCGGTCCAGTCGGCCTGAGGCACGAAGAGCAAACCGCCGGCGATATGCGCCATCCGTTCAGGCATCCACGCGGACAACACGATCCAGGGAGCAAAGATCGCACTCGAACAGAGGGTATTGAAAAATAGCACCGGGATTACCGCATTCCCGTCGAGAGATTTTTTCTTAAAAACGTCGTAGAATCCCAGTAAAATCGCGGAAGCGAAAGCTAACAACAACCACATACAGCATGATACACCCGCGTTATTTAAGAGCCGGAATTCTCGTTCTCCGGGCTGTTCCACGTCGGGCGGTGCAAAAGTAACGAATCCGCTTCAACCCACCAAGACCTATCCGGGGACACCACACGATCCTTTCCACACGAACGTTCCCTATCACACCTTATACCCCATTACCTTTCTCCATTTTTCCTTTTCCACTCATTTTCCCTGCACTCATTTCGCACCGGGCAAACAGACACACATTAAACCAATAACTATCAACATGTTACCGAACAACCCACACTCTATCGGCCATACGTAACAGCACCACTCTTTCATCTCTTCCAACGTATACTCTCCCCTCACCATGCTACCATTCATCACACACACTTCCTCTCATAGCCCAACCTTTCGGAAAAAACCATACATCCCCCCCCTTTTTTGCTCTTGCATTGATCCCGAATATTACTATTTCACAAACAGCCATCACACACCCATGAATCCGCCGCCGGTTTCACCAGTAACCTGAAACGAGCGGATCCCTCTACCCTTTTCAAAGAGTCACAACGTCCCTTCATCCAAAAGAAAAGGGTATTCCCGATGATGGGAATACCCTCCATAATTTTATACTTATGCGGGACTATCAATGGCAGCAGCAACCGCCCTTGTCGCTTCCGCAACCCGCATGCTCATCGCACGCACCATCCTCACCGCCGCAACAGCTGCAACCGCCGGAAGCTGCCATCTGCCCATGCATCATATCTTCCGGTGTTGCCTCACGGACAGCCACGACCGTTCCGGTAAATTGCAAGGGTTTACCAGCCATCGGGTGGTTGAAATCCATCGTAACGGACTCATCGCCCACAGCCTTGACCGTACCAACCAAACGATTTCCTTGATTATCGCTCATTGGAAGCTGGTTTCCGATTTCAAGCAGGCCATCCTCTATTTTACCATCAATCATAAATACACTTTTGGGCAACTCGACCACCGCTTCCTCAATCACTTCGCCGTAGGCGTCTGCAGGTTCCAAACGGAAAGCGAAGGGATCACCGGCCTCGAGACCGAGGAGCTGCTCCTCGAATTTCGGCAAGAGGAATCCTGCACCGAAAACGAATTGCAACGGGGCATCCGCTGTCACCTTTTCGACCTGCTGTCCATCTACGGTCAGTTCATAACTGAGCGCTACAAAAGTTTTTTCACCAATTTTCATTGTACAAAATTTAATGCGTTTGACGCGTTCATTTCACATTTTCATTTTACAGGGCGACGTTTCTGAGAACTAATGTTTCCATCATTGCCCATCTATTTTGACTTAGCCCTCTTCTAACACACGGGCACTTTTCACAAAGTTTATATCAAACATCACCACCGTCATATAGAGATTCTTTCATCCCTTTCTCTTTACTACTCACGGCAGGTCAGAATTTCTCACATCACACACCCGTCTACGGTTTCGGAGGCTTAGTCGGCACAAGCACATTACTCGAAATCAGCGCAAGTACAAACGAGATTCCGGTCGCCATAACCACCGTCGATTTTCGACACATAGGGGAAGAATTTATTCTCCTTGACCCAATCGAGCGGGAAAGCGGCCCGTTCACGCGAATAGGGGTGTTTCCACACGTCAGCCGTCAGTTCCACCGCGGTATGGGGGGCCATCTTCACGAGGTTATCCTCCGCATCGGCGCTACCGGCCGCGATCTCTTCGCATTCGGCTTTAATGGCGATGAGCGCCTGCACGAAACGATCGAGTTCGGCTTTTGGTTCGCTTTCGGTCGGTTCGATCATCAGGGTTTCATGCACGGGGAACGAAAGCGTAGGAGCATGGAAACCATAATCCATCAAACGGCGGGCCACATCGGCACATTCAACGCCGTATTTTTTACGGAAATCACGCAGATCGAGAATCATTTCATGACCGACACGCCCTGTCTCACCGGTATAAACCACGCCGAATTCATCTTTAAGAACGACCGCCAGATAGTTTGCATTGAGCAGGGCGATTTCGGTGGCTCTGCGCAAACCTGAGGCACCGAGCATTTTGATATAGCCATACGTAATCGGCAGAATCGAAGCACTACCGAATGGAGCGGCAGACACTGCAGTAATACCGTCAGCACCACCGGTTTCTACAATAGCATGCCCCGGCAGGAACGGAGTGAGGTGAGCAGCCGTACAAATAGGGCCTACACCCGGGCCGCCGCCTCCGTGCGGAATGGCAAACGTTTTATGTAGATTGAGGTGACAGACATCGGCCCCAATGTAACCCGGATTGGTAAGCCCGACCTGAGCATTCATATTGGCGCCGTCCATATAAACCTGTCCCCCATTTTCATGTACGATATCGACGATTTCGCGAATCCGGCTTTCAAACACGCCGTGTGTCGACGGATAGGTGACCATCAGACAGCACAATTCGCCGGCATACTGTTCAGCCTTTGCTTTGAGATCATCCACATCGATATTACCCTTCTCGTCACAAGCCACCGTAACGATCTTCATACCGGCCATAGCCGCCGAAGCGGGGTTCGTACCGTGTGCGGAAGCCGGGATTAGAGCGATGTTTCTGTATCCGTGGCCACGACTCTGGTGGTAAGCGCGGATCACCATCAAACCGGTGTACTCACCGGCGGCACCCGAGTTGGGTTGGAGCGAGACACCGTCAAACCCAGTAATTACAGCCAGATCGTGCGAGAGCTCCTCGATCATTTCACGGTAACCTTCCGCCTGATCGCGCGGCACGAAGGGGTGCATATTGGCGAATCCGTCGAGACTGAGGGGCATCATCGTCACGGCGGAGTTAAGTTTCATTGTACACGATCCGAGTGATATCATACTGTTTGCCAGCGAGATATCACGTCTTTCGAGTTTTTTGACATATCGCATAAGATCTGTCTCGTTGCGATATTTGCTGAAAACAGGCTCAGTCAGATAGTCCGATTCCCGCGTCAGATCCTGCGGCAAAGACGCCTCCTCGGAGATGGCGATCGCCTTTGGGACACGTTTACCGGCGACTTCAGCGAATATTTCGACTACAGCGAGCACCTCTTCAGCCGTTGTCACTTCGTCAAAACTCATTCTGACATGCTGGTCGTCGGGATAGAAGAAGTTGATTTCGCGTCTGAGTGCAGCCTCACACACAACCGCAGCATCGGCCTCAACCTCAATCGTATCAAAAAACACCTTGTTCATCAATTTATAACCCAGCTGTTCGAGAGCTGAGGCGACAGCGACGGCGTGTGTATGTGCATTGAGGGCGATCCGGCGAATTCCTTCGGGCCCGTGATATACGGCGAAGAACCCGGCCATCGAAGCCAGAAGAGCCTGTGCGGTACAGAGGTTGGAGGTAGCGCGTTCACGTTTGATATGCTGTTCGCGCATCTGGAGGGCCATACGGAGGGCTTTGTTACCGAGTCTGTCGATCGACACGCCGATGATACGGCCCGGCATATTGCGTTTGAAAGCGTCGCGAGTAGCCATGTAACCGGCATGGGGACCGCCGAAGCCCATCGGGATTCCGAATCGTTGTGTTGAACCGACGACGATATCGGCTCCCCATTCGCCCGGCGCTTTCAGCAGGGCAAG
>CASDSC010000235.1 GCA_949283215.1 uncultured Alistipes sp.
AAATTACTTGAAGGGAAAGTGGCTGTCATCACCGGTGCCGCACGCGGCATAGGTAAGGCGATAGCCGTGAAGTTCGCCCAGTCGGGAGCCGACGTAGCCTTTACGGATCTTCGGGCCGACGATAACTTCACCAATACCGAAAAAGAGTTGTTGTCGTATGGAGTTCGTGCGAAAGGATACACCTCGAACGCGGCCAACTACGAAGAATCACAAACACTTGTTGATCAGATCGTCAAAGATTTCGGGCGGATCGACATCTTGGTCAACAATGCGGGCATCACGCGCGACGGACTTCTGATGCGTATGACGGAAGAGCAATGGGATATGGTGATCAACATCAATCTCAAATCGGCCTTCAACCTGACCAAAGGGGTCCAGAAATACATGCTCAAACAGCGGAGCGGTTCGATCATCAACATGAGTTCAGTAGTGGGCGTATCGGGCAATGCGGGCCAATGCAACTATTCGGCTTCGAAAGCGGGTCTGATCGGTTTCACGAAATCGGTGGCTCAGGAACTGGGATCCCGCGGTATTCGCTGCAATGCGATTGCCCCCGGCTTTATTATTACGGACATGACGGCACAGTTACCTGAAGAAGTACGTAAGGAGTGGGCATCGAAAATTCCGTTACGCCGAGGCGGTACACCGGACGACGTAGCCAATGTAGCGCTGTTCCTGGCCTCAGACCTGTCAGGTTATGTGAGCGGCCAAGTGATCAACGTATGCGGTGGTATGAACACCTGATCCATCACACATTACACTAAAAAAAACGCTCCGGTTAATACCGGAGCGTTTTTTATTATCACTGACTTGCCATGTATCAACACAATATCAACAGATCGAGTCAACAACTCCTTCCATATATTGACAGAGTTAACAAGGTTCTCCACATTCAGAACATATTATAAACAACCGAGTGACAATTTATCAACAATCGAACATTCAATTGCTATATATTTCGGGCAAGATTTTCGCTATATTTGGCTACAATAAACAACAAATCATACGACCATGAGAACAAACGCACTACTTATTTCCGTACTGATACTTTTACTCACTTCATGCGGTCAGCAAAGGACAAAACAAAACAACGAGACTCAAGCCGAGGCCACATCCGCATCGGCACCCACCCATAGTGAAACATCCACGGATAAAGAGCTGACCCTCAACTACCCGGGCAGTTCCATCACCTACCAAGTCATTGTATCGGACACGGTATTATGTATCATTCCGCAAGGATTAAGCCTCATCAACGACACTATGCGGCACGATCTCACAGGTTATTCTTTTGTCAATGCGGAGACAGGAGATCTGGACCTCGACGGTTATCCCGAACTGTTTGTCTACCTGGTTTCGGACGGGAGCGGCAGCTACGGTGAACTGATCGGCTACTCGCCCAACGCAGGCAAATCCCTCAGTCAGGTATACCTACCGGAGATTTCGGAAGACACCGCAGCAAGTGCAGGGTATATGGGTCATGATGAGATGGCCATCGTCGAGAGCACATTCTGCCGGCGATTTCCGATCTACAAGGAGGGAGACACCAATGCCAACCCGACGGGAGGCACACGCCAGATCCAATACAAACTGGTGAAAGGCGAAGCAAGCAAGTATTTAAAAATAGACAAGGTCCTCGAGTTCTAATCAAGTAGATAGAAAGGGCGAAACGTGAAAATAACAACACTGTTTCGCCCTATTTTTTCATTCCATTGCGATCTCAGCGCCATACACAACCTGTAAACCCATAGACCACTTCCACACCTGAACCCATCATGGCACTATTTGCGCTTTTATACGGTTTGTTCATCATTGGGCTGGGCTACTTTGTACGCAAATGGCCTGACACGATTTCGGGCTACAGCACCATGTCGCCACGGCGCAAAAAATATGTCGACATCAAGGGATTGTCGCGCATGCTTCAACGCTCCTTTTTCGTTGCCGGTCTCGCCACCATCGGAGGTTATTTCATATTCCGCTTTGCAGGTCTTGCGACACTGGCAGACATCATGCTGTTTCTGCCGATATTCGTCAGCAGCGCGGTAGCAGTGATCCGCGCACCGCATTACGACCATTTTCCACGCAAAAGGCGTCCCTTCTGGACATGGTTCATAGCTAGCCTGCTCGTTGTCGGATGTATTCTGTTACTGTTCTACGCATCCCGACCGACCCGGGTCGATATTTCCGCAACAGGAGTCTCATTCTCCGGGGAATACGGGATCGAACTTACCGTCACAGAGATCGCCCGGGTCGAACTTCTCGAATCAATTCCGGCAGGGTCATCCCGTGTAGGCGGCTTAGCTTTGGGGAACATCCGCAAAGGATATTTCGTTATGGGAAGTTGGGGCCGTTGCCTTCTGCTTTTGGAGTCTGCACACGGTCCCTACATAGTAATCACCCAATCGGACGGTAAACGGATCATCTATAATTCACGCGATACATCGGCAACCCGCAACACATACGATCGGCTTCTCCAACTGTTTTCGCCACATTAGGCTCCTATCGGTTTTTCGTTGTACCAACCCTTTCCCAGGGGGCTTTTCAATTCAAATTTACATCATTTCAGATCCGCCACGTATCGCCATTCTTCCACTTTGTACAACAAACAGAGGTACATTGCCTCGCGACCACGTTTTCCACAAAAAAGGAAGAGCCACCTCTCCGATAATGGAGATGCCGCCCTTCCCGCATAGTATCATATCATCCGGCCTGCCCTCGGCTTTTCACACCAACGCCTCGAAACTCCAGGAGGCTCCTCAGGCCAGAATATTTTTACAACTGAAAAATTATTTACCAAGTGAATCGATTGCCGCACACAATCGGCCGAAAATCTCATCGATCGAACCGACTCCATCAATTGCGCGATACTTGTTCTGCGCCTTGTAGAAATCGGCCACGATTGCTGTCTGTGCCTTATACACATCGATACGATTCCGGATTACTGTTTCATTGCAATCATCGGCCCGACCGCTCTCCTTACCGCGCAACAACAAGCGAGACACCAACTCCTCGTCCGGCACGTCAAGCGACAACATCACGTCGACCTGGGTATTCAGGGCCGTCAACATACGGTCAAACTGCTCGGCCTGGAAGGTAGTCCGAGGGAATCCATCAAATATATTCCCGGCACAATCGCAGTGATCTTTCATAAAGTCAGCGATAATACGGATCACCAATTCATCGGGAGCCAGTTCACCACGGCGGATAAACTCCTCTACACTACGCCCCGCTTCGGTACCCTGACGTATCTCCTGTCGGATCACTTCACCGGTCGAGATAT
>CASDSC010000236.1 GCA_949283215.1 uncultured Alistipes sp.
CAATCGATCAACCTACCCTCCGAAAGCCGGGCCGTAACGATCATTTCGATCCATAAAGCGAAAGGGTTACAATATAAGGCAGTTATCATTCCATTTTGCAACTGGAAATTAGACCCTAAAGACAGGACATTGAGCTGGGCCGACAATTTGGATCACAGTAGCGACCCAACCGTAGCAAAACTGTCTATTTTCCCGATCCATTATAAAAACGCAGTTGCAGGATCGTCCTTTGCGAACTCCTATTACCAGGAGCTCGTACTCTCCCATATCGACAACATCAACACATTTTATGTTGCTGTTACCCGAGCCATCGACGAACTACACATCATGATTCCGCAGCAACAAACATCGCAAGGTCGTATCAGCGGACTGATTCTCGACAACTTAAGAATTGACAAGGATTCTGTGGCACTGGGTACACTGAATGGACAGATTCAGATACATGAATCATCCGTCCACTATGAATTCGGTCCTTGTCCCCAAAAACAACGCGAAGAAGCGCCCTCCACTCCAGCCGTCACCCGCTACCCGACTCGCTCGATTGGGGCACGCATGCGGTTCCGACTCGACACATCTCGCTACTTCGACGACGATCCGAATCCGTCGCTTACCCCAAGAAACTATGGAATCATCATGCATAAAATCTTCGAGCAGGTAGAGCATATCGAAGACATCGACACGATCATGCACAGTCTTAGACATAGCGGTATAATTGCCGAAAATGAAACAGATACTGTACGTAAATTGATTGACCGTGCTTTGTCAGACAAACGGGTGCGAGACTGGTTCACCTCCGACTGGAAAATAATACGCAACGAAAGCGACATCATACGTCCGGGCGGCGTTTCCATGCGTCGTCCTGACCGGGTAATGATTGGGAACGACCGTACGGTCATTGTCGATTACAAATTCGGCACAAAACACACAGCGGATCATCGCAATCAGGTTACCGAATATGCCCGATTACTGTCTGCAATGGGATACCCGGCAGTAGAAGGGTACCTGTGGTACGTCTCGGAGAATAGAATCGAACAAGTCGTATAAAAAAGCATAGCCATACAAGGACTACTTTAGACTAGATCCCGCCCCATCCAGGTTTCATTACGATCAAAAACGGATCGTAAAATTGTATTGCATGCTTTTGCTTGACAGGAATGACATGAATTTCTGGCATATACAGGCAGGCAAAAGACATATCAAAATCACACTACCATAATATAAACGTACTGCAAGGAACTCAATAGAACAGTATCTCTTTTACGTAAAAAAAGCCGGCCACTAACGTAGCCGGCTTACAATTATCGTAAAAACGAGTATTAGTCGTTCAACGAGAAACGTTTGTACGCCACAACCGTTGCATCGGAAACAGCTTGTTTAATAAACTGTTCTACCGAAATCTTGTTGTTCTTCACCGTAGGCTGGCTCAACAAAGTATTCTCTTTCAAGAACTTATTAACCTTACCTTCAGCGATCTTATCAAGCATAGCCTCGGGTTTCCCTTCGAGACGAGCCTGCTCATGACCGATCTGACGCTCTTTCTCGATCACAGCTGCAGGACAGTCTGCGGCACTAATCGAAACAGGAGCCATCGCTGCAGCCTGCATAGCCACATCTTTACCCACCTCAGCAGGCACTTCTTTATTGAAACCGATCAATGTTCCCAGCTTATTATTCATATGAATATAGCAGAAACATGCAGGAGCTTCGATCCGTGCATAATACGGCAGTTCAACCTTCTCTCCTGTTTGACCCGACTTCTCGGTTACGATTTCTGCAACGGTCTGATTACCCGACTTAACTGTCAGCAATGTTTCAAGATCTGCTACATCATTAGCGATGGCAACATCCAAAATTGCATTTGCACTGGCAGCAAATTCTGCATTTTTGGCCACAAAGTCAGTTTCGCAAGCCAAACATACCATGTATGCTTTGTTACCTACGACTTTACCAGTCACCACACCTTCAGTTGCAGTGCGATCCGCACGCTTGCTGGCAACCAATTTTCCTTTTTCACGGATAATCTCTTGTGCCCGTTCATAATCACCGTTTGCCTCAACGAGAGCCTTCTTGCAATCCATCATGCCGGCTCCGGTCATCTTACGGAGTTTCGCCACATCGGCTGCTTTAATTTCCATATTTTTGTTCTTTTTTAGCAATTAGTAATTAGGCTCACATTATTCAGCTGCTTGTTCTGCTGCTGCTTCAGCAACCTCTTCTTCCACTTCTTCAGCTGCTTTCGGTGCTGCATTAACGATTTCGTCTACGTCAGCTTTCACAGCTTTCTTGATACGGGGTTTAGCCTCTTTGGCAGGAGCCTCGGCAGCCTCTTTCTCTTTTTCGAGTTTGCGTTCAGCCAAACCTTCTGCAATCGCAGCCGTTACAGCATTCAAAACCACTTCGATCGATTTAGCCGCATCGTCATTTGCCGGAATCACGTAATCAATGTCGGTTGGATCACAACAAGTATCGACCATGGCAAATACGGGAATATTCAATCGTTTGGCCTCTTTCACAGCATTGGCCTCTTTCTGTACGTCCACTACGAACAGAGCGGCAGGCAGACGGGTTAGATCGGCAATTGAACCGAGGTTTTTCTCGAGTTTAGCACGTTGACGTGTTACCTGGAGCATTTCACGCTTCGACAGGTTACCATAGGTTCCGTCGCTAATCAATTTATCGATGGTTGCCATCTTTTTCACGGCCTTACGGATTGTGGGGAAATTGGTAAGCATACCACCCGGCCAACGTTCTGTCACATAAGGCATATTAACGGCTTGAACTTTTTCAGCTACAATATCTTTAGCCTGTTTTTTAGTTGCTACGAAGAGTACGCGACGGCCTGAACGCGCAATTTGTTTCAATGCGTTGGCAGCTTCGTCGATTTTCAGCACGGTTTTATGCAGATCGATGATATGGATCCCGTTCTTCTCCATGAAAATATAAGGAGCCATCTTGGGATTCCATTTTCTTTTGAGGTGACCGAAATGAACTCCGGCCTCCAATAATTGATTAAAATCAGTTCTTGGCATTGTTTTGTTTCTTTAACTCTCTGTTTTTAATTCTCTTTACAACAACCGCAGCGGTAGTGTCACAGACAATCCCCACGGTTTTCCGCAGATCGGCAACGCACAAGTAGTACGGTAACGTAGTCTTGGCCGTTTGTTCCGAATCTGTACGACAGCAAACAGATATTAACGTTTGCTGAACTGGAATTTACGACGTGCTCCAGGTTGACCTGGTTTCTTACGTTCAACCTCCCGGGGATCACGGGTCAAGAAACCGTTCTTTTTGAGCACAGGACGCAACTCTGCATCGATTTCGCAAAGTGCGCGAGCAATACCCAAACGGGCAGCTTCGGCTTGACCCTTGATTCCGCCCCCATCCATGGTAATCGTAATATCGTAATTTCCTTCGGCCTCAGCGACCATCAGAGGTTGTTTTACGACATAACGGAAAATTTCCAGCGGGAAATAGGTATCCAGCGGTTTCTGGTTGATTGTAATGTTACCCTTGCCGGCTTTCATGTACACACGAGCTACGGCAGCTTTTCTACGTCCAACGGTATTTACAACTTCCATACTCATTACTTAATCTCGTTTAATTTGATGGTTTTGGGCGACTGTCCGGCGTGCGGATGTTCAGCTCCGGCATAAACCTTTAAATTTTTCAGTTGCGCTGCGCCCAAACGGGTACGGGGCAACATACCTTTAACCGCTTTTTCAATGAGGAAAGTCGGTTTTTTCTGCAAATACTCGGCAGGAGTAGTGAAACGTTGTCCACCAGGGTAGCCGCTGTGTCTAACATAGACCTTGTCGGTCATTTTTTTGCCAGTCAGTCTCACTTTTTCGGCATTGATCACGATCACATTGTCACCGCAATCCGCATTCGGAGTGAAACTCGGCTTGTTCTTGCCGCGGAGGATCTTGGCCACCTGCGATGCAAGACGACCCAATGCCGCATCAGTTGCATCGATCAGCACCCATTGTTTGTCTGCTTTCGCTGCATTGACGGATAGAGTCTTGTAGCTTACTGAATCCACTTTCTTTACGTTTAATGTAGTTAATACTTGTTGTTTAATTGATCCAAGCCCATAATCGGGCCTGCAAAAATAGTGATATTTACTAAAATAAAAAAATATAAAGCATGTTTTCACATGTCTTTTGCACATAACTATCCTCCACGCAATCCTCAACGACTATACATACCCTCTTCGGTTCAAATCAAAAATATTTCTTTAGACAAAATACAATGTACAACACTAACAATTTGATTTATTAATTGCTTTTCATATATTTACAAATATTGATATTACCATCAACTTCATCCTAAGTATAATTAATTACACAACACAAATGCATATTACTACGGAATAATTTCCGGATTATATTGTTTAATGTATTAAAAATTTAAACCATGAAAAAACATCTATCTCCTTCGATTTGGTGCTTGCTATTCTTAGCAGCCAGTTGGGCTAGTTGTGACAACAATGACGCTAAATTACAAGACGAACCGGAAACCAAAACTGTAACTTGTCCAGGAGACGGAGCCTGTCTTCCAACCGGAGGTGCAGATCTCTGGTTTTCAGAACCAGACGATGGCTACATTAAAGTAAATCTGGGGAATGTACAACCCAATCATGACATTCATATGACCTATGTTGGCTACACCTCCGATGCATCAGGGAACTCTGGTTTTGCATTTTCCACAAATTATAAGTTGCCTCTCACTCAGTCATTCATGCCTCTTTTCACCGTTTCTGAAGCCACACAAATTCAAGTTAATCTATGTTGCGACAATTATATCAGTTACCCTACAGTAGGTGATCTTACTTGCCCCAATTGTAAACGCTCATACAATTACGCAAAAACAAGCCTCCAATCACCAGGAGTGGCAAACTATGCCAATGGAGCTAGAGGTCTTAATCCCTTCAGAGTCCAACCCGGAACCGAAAATCCTGGCACGAGTATCCGTCTTCTTGCCGACCCAAGTAACGGTATGTTCTCTGAATATAATACATTTGTGACAAGGATCAAAATTATAGACCTAACCATACAAGCAGAAGTCACAGAAAAAGATGTATTATTTTACACAAACATTTCCATACCTCTAGGAATGACAGGAAGAGAGTATCAAATCCAATTCTATAATTCCCACTGTAACTCACCTTACTACTATTACATGAATTTTCCTGGCGGAATGGACTCTGCAACTAAATGGGGAGGCTTACGGCGTTCTGACATGTATTAAAAATCATTCATACACGACAAATAAAAACCACACACTACAACAGGCCATGGAAAATTCCATGGCCTGTTAAATTGATCGCATTTCCCATTTTTATTCATCGTAACCGAAACGCCGGAGTTGACGTTCATTATTACGCCAATCAGGATTTACCTTGACAAACAACTGCAAGAAAACCTTTTTTCCGAGAAATTTTTCAAGGTCTGCACGCGCCTCAGTCCCTACTTTCTTGAGTTTAGCACCCTGATGTCCGATCACAATACCTTTCTGAGATTCACGCATCACATAAATAGTCGCCGCAATACGATCCATCGCCATCTCCTCCTTATACTCATCAATTACGATCTCGACACTATACGGGATCTCTTTCTCGTAATTGAGCAAAATCTTCTCCCGAATAATTTCCGAAGCAAAAAAACGCAAGGTCTTATCCGTCAACGTATCCTTCGGATAAAACTCTGGGCCCTCCGGTAA
>CASDSC010000237.1 GCA_949283215.1 uncultured Alistipes sp.
GGTCTATTCGTTTTTGCGGCGGATGGGGCACAAGGAGTTGTCGTTTTACATTCCAGACCGTTATACCGAAGGGTATGGAGTATCGCTTCGGGGTATCGATTATGCGGCCGCGAAAGGAGTGAGTCTGATCATTACACTTGATTGCGGAATCAAGGCGGTTGAAAAGATAGCGTATGCCAAGTCGAAAGGTATTGATTTTATCATTTGCGACCATCATCTCCCGGGTGAAGAGATCCCGGATGCCGTGGCGGTTCTCGATCCCAAACGAGAGGATTGCCAGTATCCGTTTAAGGAACTGTCGGGGTGTGGTGTTGGTTTTAAGATGTTGCAAGGGTATTGTCAATACAAAGCGATTCCGTTTTCCGAGGTCGAAAGATTGCTGGATTTCGTAGTGGTGAGCATCGCCTCCGATATTGTACCCTTGGTGGGTGAGAACCGTATATTGGCGTATTACGGTTTGCAGCGGTTAAATGAGAAGCCAGGTAAGGGTTTGCAGTCGATTATTAAAATTTGCGGACTCGAAAAACATAACATTACGATTGATGATATCGTCTTCAAAATCGGTCCTCGGATAAATGCTGCTGGACGAATGGCGGTCGATACGGATGGAGCGACAGCCGCCCATTCGGGTGGGCATACGGCAGTTTATCTGATGGTGGCGCGAGATGAGGAGGTTGCCGAACAGTATGGTAACTTTATCGACTCGTGCAATCAGGATCGTAAGAGTATTGACCGTTCGATCACGCAGGAAGCCCATCGGTATATCGAGAGTCGGCCTGAACTGAAGGCACTCAAGAGTACGGTGATATATAACCCCGGATGGATGAAGGGTATCGTGGGTATCGTGGCGTCACGATTGATAGAGACCTATTACCGGCCGACGGTTGTGTTGACCAAGAGTAACGGTTTGGCGACAGGTTCGGCTCGAAGCGTACCGGGTTTCGATCTATATCAGGCTGTTGAATCTTGTGCCGATCTGCTGGAAAATTTCGGGGGACATACTTATGCAGCTGGCTTAACGATGAAGCCGGAGAATGTCAAAGAGTTTACCCGTCGGTTCCATGCCTATGTTGAGGCGCATATTGATCCAGCCATGTTGGTGCCACAGGTCGATATTGATTCATCATTGCTGTTTAGTGATATAACACCGTCGTTTCGGGCTACGTTATGTCGTTTCCAACCGTTCGGACCGGGGAATAATGCTCCGGTATTTGTGACGCGAGGTGTGAGCAATCGGGGCGATGCCCGATTGGTAGGAGCAGAGCAGGAGCATCTTAAGATGGACCTGATGCAGGGAGAAAAACCCAATACGACGATTGCAGCCATTGCGTTCCAGCAGCCGACGTTGTACGAATATGTGCGTGCTGGGCGCCCGATTGATGTATGCTATACAGTGGTAGAGAATCACTATCGGGGAACAGTAACCCCGCAGTTGCGTATTAAGGATATTAAAAAATCTCAGCCTCAATAGTCGTGTTGTGTTTGCAAAGGCTGATAGGGGATGTGGATGGTATGATTGTAGGCTGAAACTTTAATGTGTGAGTTGGGAGGTCTTGCAATACGTTGTCTTATAGAACGTAGACTCCATTTTTTAGGATAGTTTTATATTGAAAGTGAGGAAGCGATATTGATTCGTTTCCTCACTTTTGGAATAAGAGTATGCGGTACACTCATAAGCGGATTTTATGTAGTTATTGACCAATGTATTGTATTGTCTTTTCGAACTCAAAAGCAAGATTACTGCAGATGACTTTATGAAACTATTGCGTTTGTGTTTCGTGAATGTGCTTTTGGGGGGAAGAACGTCGTAGGCTGGGGCTAGGTGAGGCAATGTAGATTAGTTTCCTTGGTTTTGTGTTCGAGGAAGATTGTTTGATTTGTCCATGGATTTAGTGTCCGTAAATGATGAAAATAACCGTGTAAAATATGGTTTTTAGGCGTGAATATGGTATTTTTGACTCGGAGATTTCCTCTGTTGTAAGATATGCGTATGAGGGAGAAGTGAATACCTGATTGCTTATGGAATATGTAACAGATAATCTGCTTGATACCGATTTACTCGCTTTGGTTTGGCGTGAAGGCCTTTTCTCTACAGAAGGCCTGGTAACGACAGACGGTCGTTCCGTTGAAATCCGAGATCGGGGTGAAAGGACTGATTCTCCCGATGTCTATTCCGGTTGCGAGGTGGTGATTGACGGAGTGGTTTTCCGTGGAGCAGTGCTGTTGTGTTGTGGCGATCTTCCCGCCTTGGAGTATGGTGGATCTAAAATGTCGGATGAGGTGGTCCTGCAGATTGTTCCCGCAAGTTCTGGTTTTATCTGTCGTAGTGATGGCTCTTTTGTTCCTCAGTTGCGACTTGATTGTCCAGAGGCTGTGGTCAGGACCTATGAACGTTTGCGTACAGGAGGTCGGGAAAATCAGTGTGGGTATTCGATCGTTACGCTTGACGGGTTTCGCCGGGAAACGTTGTTTACACGGTTGTTACTTGAGCGTTTCGAACGTAAATATAATGACCTTCGGACGATCCATGCGTCGACTGACCGTAATTGGAATGAGACGTTTTATATTTTGTTGTTTCGGTCGATGGGTGCTGAAACGTACAAAAATCCCTTTACCCGATTGGCTTATGCGGTTCCGTATGTGTACGTGACGCGAGAGCGCACGTCTCTCGTGTCGGTTGAGGCAATGTTATTGGGTGGAGCTGGTTTGCTCGATGGTGCAACCGATGATGAATATGGTATGAAGCTGAGAGAGGAGTTTGCCTATCTGAGTCGTAAATATGATATAAAGCCGTTGCGTCGTATGGTCTGGAATTTGGATGGTCGCCATCGCCCGAGCGGAACACCAGTCCTGCGCATCGCACAATTAGCAGCGTTTTTAACACAACAAGAATTCGTCTTTTCTAATATTATCAATTGTCGTACGGTAGATGATCTCCGTCGATTGTTTTGTGCTGAGGCATCTGCGTATTGGACCGACCATTATGCATTGGGCCGACGGTCGTCGAAATCGTCACCCAAACGTATGGGGGAGATGATGGTGGATATTCTGGGAATCAATCTGGTTGCCCCGTTGATTTTTGCTTATGGACGTGATACGGGAGATGATAATTTGTGCGAAGTGGCAATTGAGTTGCTGTCCAAAATTCCTCCGGAACGAAATACCTATATCCGACGTTGGGTTGAAGCAGGTGTAGTGCCTGTCAATGCGTTTGAATCGCAGGCGATGTTGCAGTTGTCACGTGTGTACTGCGAAAAGAAACTTTGTGCTCTATGTCCCGTGGGTCGACCTGTAATTTGTCAATCGGTCGAACGTTGAGAGTTTTCTTGAGACAAGAAAATCAGAACAAAATAAGCTATGTAGGTGGTTTCTCGGTAAAAATTCGTATTTTTACCCGGCTTTATGATGATGTGTTGGGCATTGTCAGCAAGATTTATTTTTTTATTTACAGAAAAACAGTTAGTTATGGATATTATAAGCGGTCTGCTGAAGATGATGTTCGGGACCAAAAGCGACAAGGACCGAAAAGAGATTGAGCCCTATGTCAATAAGATCAAGGCGATCTATCCCGAGATCGAACGCCTCAGTCATGACGAGTTGCGTGCGCGGAGCGCTGCGATCAGAAAGTCAATAGCGGAATATATTCAGTCTGATGAGGATCGTATTTCGACGCTAAAGGCGCAACTCGAGGCCCCAGAGACGACTTTGGCAGACAAGGAACGGATATCGAAAGAGGTCGATACGTTGACCAAAGGGATTGACGATAAGATCGAGGAGAAATTAGACGAGGTTTTGCCGGAGGCGTTTGCTATCATGAAAGATACGGCCCGCCGTTTCAAGGAAAATGCAGAGATTACGGTGACTGCCACCGATTTTGACCGCGAATTGGCTGCTACGAAAGATTTTGTGCGGATCGAGGGAGACAAGGCAGTGTACAGCAATACATGGACGGCTGGCGGTAATAAGATTACGTGGGATATGGTGCATTACGACGTACAGTTGTTCGGCGGCGTTGTACTGCACAAGGGTAAGATTGCCGAGATGGCCACTGGTGAAGGTAAGACATTGGTGGCGACGCTTCCTGTCTTCCTAAATGCGTTGGCCGGTAAGGGCGTGCATTTGGTGACCGTCAATGATTATCTGGCACGTCGTGACTCTGAATGGATGGGGCCGATGTATGAATTTCACGGTTTGTCGGTCGATTGTATTGACAAACACCAACCCAATTCTGATGCGCGTCGCAAGGCATATATGGCCGATATCACATTCGGTACGAACAACGAATACGGGTTCGATTACCTGCGAGACAATATGGCCATTTCGAGTTCGGACCTCGTGCAACGCAAACACCATTATGCGATCGTCGATGAGGTGGACTCCGTATTGATCGACGATGCCCGTACTCCCCTCATTATTTCAGGACCGGTACCCAAGGGCGACGATCAGATGTTCGAGACCTATCGCGGACCGATTGAACAACTTCATGCATTGCAGCGTAATTTGGTGACGCAATTGTTGGCTGATGCCCGCAAGTTGATCAATGAAGGAAAAACGGATGAAGGTGGCGTTTTGCTCTATCGTGCCCATAAAGGTTTGCCCAAATATAAACCGCTTATTAAATATTTGAGTGAGCAGGGTATCAAGACCTTGATGCAGAAGACGGAAAATATCTACATGCAGGATAATAACCGTCGGATGCCGGAGATAGTCGATGATCTGTTCTTTGTGATTGATGAAAAACTCAATTCCGTTGAGTTGACCGACAAGGGACAGGATGTACTTTCGAAGAGTGTCGGCGAGGAGGGCTTTTTCGTGCTTCCAGATATTGGAAGTACGGTGGCAGAGTTGGAGAAGTCGAACCTGAGTGCCGAGGAGAAGGCTGCGAAGAAGGATGCCGTGATCAACGATTACGCGGTGAAAGCCGAACGACTGCATACTGTGAATCAGTTGCTGAAGGCATACAGTATGTTCGAGCGTGATGTCGAATATGTTGTGATCGACAACCAGGTGAAGATCGTCGACGAACAAACGGGCCGTATTCTCGAAGGACGTCGTTATTCCGACGGCTTGCATCAGGCGATCGAGGCTAAGGAACGCGTGAAGATCGAGGCTGCGACGCAGACGTTTGCTACGATCACGTTGCAGAACTATTTCCGTATGTATCACAAGCTGGCCGGTATGACCGGTACAGCCGAGACTGAGGCGAGCGAGTTCTGGAATATCTATAAACTCGATGTTGTGGTGATTCCAACGAACCGTCCGGTGATCCGTGATGACCGAGAGGATTTGATCTATAAGACCAAACGAGAGAAGTACAGTGCAGTGATCGATGAGATCGTCCGTTTGGTCAATGAGGGCCGTCCGGTTCTGGTGGGTACGACTTCGGTCGAGATATCAGAGTTGCTGAGCCGTATGTTGAAACTCAAGGGAATCAAACATAATGTGCTCAATGCCAAGCAACATCAACTCGAGGCTCAGATCGTGGCCGAAGCGGGACGTAAGGGTCAGGTGACGATCGCGACCAATATGGCCGGTCGTGGTACTGATATTAAATTGACACCCGAAGTCAAAGAGGCCGGAGGTTTGGCCATCATCGGTACAGAGCGCCATGAGTCTCGTCGTGTCGACCGTCAGTTACGTGGACGTGCAGGTCGTCAGGGAGACCCGGGATCGTCACAATTCTTTGTATCGCTCGAGGACGAACTGATGCGTTTGTTCGGATCTGAACGTATCGCAGGATTGATGGACCGTATGGGCCTCAAGGAGGGTGAGGTGATCCAAGCCCGGATGATGTCCAAAGCGATCGAACGGGCACAACGCAAGGTCGAAGAAAATAACTTCGGTATCCGTAAGCGTTTGCTTGAGTACGACGATGTGATGAATTCGCAGCGTGAGGTGATCTATACGCGACGTCGTCATGCGTTGTATGGTGAGCGCATTGCGATAGACCTGAATAATATCATGCTCGATTTTGCAGAGATGTTCGTTGAGAATTACGGTGGGGATCGGTCGGATAGCGATGAGCGCAATGCATTCGAAGATTTTTCATTCGAATTGATCCGCCAAGTGGCCGTGCAGCCGTCGTTCGATGAGGAGACGTTCAAATCGAGCAGTAAACGTGAGTTGATAGATTTGGTAGTTAAGGATCTGCAGGATACGTACGCTCGTCGTGCGCAAGCGGTTGCTGCGGTAGCTACTCCGGTCATTCGTAAGGTATATGAAGAACAAGGGACCCAGTATGAGAATATCTATGTGCCGATTACCAATGGTGTGAACGGATATAACGTGCCGGTAAACCTTAAGAAGGCCTATGAGACTGATTGTGCCGAAATTTATAAGGTTTTCAGTAAAATTGTAATGCTGACGACCATAGATGATAATTGGCGGGAGCATTTGCGAGAGATGGATGATCTGCGTCAAAGCGTTCAGAATGCAAGCTACGAACAGAAAGACCCGTTGTTGATTTATAAATTTGAGTCGTTCGAGTTGTTCCGGAAGATGCTAGACAAGATAAATCGGGAGGTATTGGCTGTATTGAATAAGGGCTTTATCCCAACGCGAGACAATACTGCTGAGCAGATGCAACGTCAGGCTCCCCAACCCTCTCGTCCACGTACAGATATGAGCCGCCTCCAGACTTCACGTATGGAAGCAGCAATGAATGCGGGTGCAGGTGATCGCAGTAAGCCGGCTCCGGTTCATGTAGAAAAGAAAGTGGGCCGTAATGAACCATGTCCATGTGGAAGTGGTAAAAAATATAAAAACTGTCACGGGCGAGGCCAGGTTTGATTGTCTTATAGAGAGAACACTTTATCCCATTACTGTGCGCGTATGCACTGGAATTAAACAAGGACGGTCAGTACGACCGTCCTTATATTTTACGTGAATCACAGCTTTTTCGACATGTCTCTGAAGAAGAACGGTAATGTCGTCTTAATGTCTTATAGATTCGTGCTATGTCTTGGTGTCGGCCAAGTGAAAAGGATTGGTTGTTACATTAAAAAAGTGTAGGATAGGTGTCAGAAGTGTTTTTTTTGTACTTTTGTAATCCATGAAACAAAAACGAACAGTCCATGTGGAGAATAGGCTGCTCGTTTAGGTACGAATAGAAGATAGACGCTAATCTTCTGAGTCAACTATTGAGTTTGTGCTTACATTGTTATATTCTGCGCCTGTATTGGTCCCTTCCGATGCCGTATCCGTTTCTTGGAGATTTGACTCCTTCTTGCGGAACAGAGATGTCACAAATTGATAACCTTTGTATGCCCATTCCGCCCAACCATAAACTAATTGTAACTGCTCAGTGATAAGGTTGGTTAAATATCCTACAGAGAACATTTCGCGAAATTCATTATAACTTTCGCTAAGTTCGTTTTGTGCCTTGTCGATCTTTCGTGCAATTTTTTTTCGTTCGGCACGTAATTCGGCGATTGTACTGATTTGGCTATATTTAGTACTATGCTTGCTCATCGTCGTCTCGGTTATTGTTATGTTCGAAGAACATTCGTGAGAACATGCGGACCATCCGGTTCGAGAATAATTTTTGCCTGTTAGCGAGTACAATTCCCCCGATGATCAGGTAGACTGCTGCCATAATCAGTAAGGCTCCGATCATCGATCCGATGAGTATCCCAATCGCCCATGTTGCTGCAGCGGTTAGCAGGAGCAAAGCGATCAGCGCCAGCAATAAAAAGATGACAATGCCGAGTATATTACCCGCGAGGGTCGAAAGATTCTCGACCATAGCGAGTTTGAAAGCGTCTATCCTAAGGTTGATATATCGGTCTATATTGTCAATGAACCGTTCAACCCGATTCGTTTGTTCATTTTTTTTCATGGATCGTATCTTCGATCTTATCGGCTAATTCGATTTTACTACGACAAACTTTGGCAGCGATTTTATTGTATTCGTCTTCCATGGCCCCTTTGATTTTTTTTCTGGTAGCTTTACCTGATTGAGGGGCAAATAGCATGGCAATGGATGCTCCGGCCAACGCACCAACAATAAATGTTAACACATGCGAACTTTTCATAGCAGTAATGATTAACAGGATTAAATATACAAAAAAACTTGGTATTCGATACTCCGTGTGCTAAAATAGCGAGGATCTGCACATTGTGATCGAATATATTGAAAAATACAAGAATGATTCCAAAGTCGCTATCCTGATTCTCCTATGGGAATGTTTTTTGTTTGATGTAGTTCTCCCATAAAATAAAAACAACGATCCTCGGACATTCAGACCGGGGATCGCTGTTCGGTTATCGAGTTATATTCTACTTTACTTGGTAACGTTCTTTTTATTTTTTGGAGTTACCTGGGCTGGTGATGCCGGCGGAGTCGACCGTTGGTTGAGAAACTGTACAACGGCGTATTTTGCCGCTGCGATTGTTTCTCTGTTGACTTTTTCAATTACACTTCCGCGTGCCAGATCATCTGCATTGATATATCCCTCCATCATCAGCAACTGTACGATCATGTTGTTGATGTTTGTCTCTTCGCTGTATCCGTCTGCAATATATAGCTTGTCGACCCGTGCAGCGAATTCTTCGGCGAAATCGGGATAGTTCGGCAGACTCATCAGTTCCTCGAATGTTTCGCTGAAACTGCTCAATTCGATATTGAGGTTTGGTGTGACGAGCAACGGGCTGAACTCTTTGTTGCGCTCGATCGGGTGGAAGTCGACGAGGTTGCTGATATCGACTTTCTTGCTCTTGTTGTCCATCCGCCGGAGATCTGCTTTGCGCATGTTCTCGAGCTGATAGAGGTAGAAGTTGTACCTCCAGAGTTCGCTGCTGTCCATGTGCCCGCCGAAAATGTGCGGATACTTTTCGTTGAGCAATCGTTTCACCTTGATCTTGCCTTCGTTGATTTCAGGCCGGTTTACGCGTACTTCCTGGATAAGTTGTTTAAGCGCTTGAGCGGCTTTCTGAGGGCCGGTGATTTCACGGCCTTTCTTGCCGATCTCGGTCGACAGGACACCGCATTGGATATGGCGTGCCATTCCTTTGCCGTCTTTACCTCCACGCAGACAGTTGATCAGATGCTGCACGCATTCGAATTGGCCTTCTTCGGCAATAAACGGTTGACCGCCCGGGGTGCTGGCCAGAGAGTCGAAGATCGAACTGAAGATCTTTCGGTCGAGCACGATATCCGTATTGATCTTTTCTTCACCTTCTCCGTAAGCGACATCAGCGATAAAACGGTTCTGAATCATGTCGAAGTTGACATTTTCGATCATGTATCGGATTCCGTCCCGCGAGAACTGTTTCCCGACGAAGATCATCTTAACGACCTCTGTAATGTCGATCTTGTCGAGCATTTTGAACGACGAGGCGAGATAGTAATTCTTGTCGGCACTATTGTATTCCCAATCGAGAATATCGTCGAGGTAATTGCCGTGTCGTGCGATCACGTCAACAATATTTTTGTCGGCCGTATATCGTTTGAGAGTCCGCTGGAAGTTAGGCCCATCCTGGCTGGTGGCCTTTTCCTTGCGTTCTCCGTGCGCGTCAATGTAAAGCAGGAAGTTTTCGGGATTATCGATCCGGGTGATACCCCCTTCTTCTTTTGCGTAATTGCTTGCGCTCAGCATGATGTCAATCTTGAACGGCATCGTGATATCGCACATACCGCTGACCGTGCTGCGTGAGTTGAGGTCGTCGACATTGCTGTCGGCACTGCTTTCGAACAGGTATTTGTAGTAGCGGATGTAATCGGGGTCGAAGTCGGTTGTACGCGAGAAGTCGCCGACTTCGGTACCGATGCCGTAGAGGTTCCCTTCCGAATCTTGGAATTCGTGGAACATGTCGCCGGCAATCATTTTGACCGAACGAATTCCCTCGAGGTTGTTCTTAAGCCATTTGAGGACGAATGCAGCGATCATTTCGCTCTTACCCACGCCGCTGTCACCGTCGATTTCGACGCCGAATACGCTACCGTCATTTTCCTCGACCATGAAGAGCGAACCGTGACGTGGAATACCTCCGATCTCTTTCACTTTTTCGTTGATCACCGTGAGACGCGGTTTCTTCACGTCGCCGAAGTAGTCTGCTTCCGATTTGAGCGGTGTGACGATCGTTTTGATGTTACCTGCAGGACCTTTGATGTCGAAATAGCCGATCTGCGGGAACGAGATCAGTTTTTCCGGCGCACCGAGCAGGCTGATCACATCGGGCACGAAGTTGCGTATATCCTTGATCGAAATGTCTTCGGTATAGTTGAGTCGGTAGTTGTCCGTGAGGTATTTGA
>CASDSC010000238.1 GCA_949283215.1 uncultured Alistipes sp.
ATGAAATCTGGTCCTCTCAGGCCTCCGTTATTGCGGAAGCGATCACGATGATGGACATCAACGGATTGAATATTGCCGGAATAGGCATCACCAACCAACGCGAAACGACCATTGTATGGGATTCGGAAACCGAAGAACCCGTGTACAATGCGATTGTATGGCAAGATCGACGCACCTCCGACTTCTGCGACGAGTTGAAAAGCCAGGGGGTCACAGAAATGATCCGACAAAAAACAGGATTGATCATTGACGCCTACTTCAGTGCCACGAAGATCAAATGGATCCTGGACCATGTACCGGGAGCTCGCGAGCGGGCAGAAAAGGGAAAATTGCTTTTCGGCACGGTAGATACGTGGTTGATATGGCGGCTGACCCGAGGAGAAGTCCACGTCACGGATGTCAGTAACGCCTCCCGGACCATGCTCTTCAACATCAATACGTTGGAATGGGACCAGGAATTACTGGATATGTTCAACATTCCCCGGTCGATGATGCCCGAAGTCAAATCGTCGAGCGAGGTGTACGGTCACACGAAGACTACGATTTTTGCCCACAAAGTACCTATTGCGGGGATCGCAGGCGACCAACAGGCAGCCTTGTTCGGGCAAATGTGTACAGAACCCGGTATGGTGAAGAATACCTACGGCACCGGCTGTTTCCTTCTGATGAACAGTGGCGAAAAACCGATCCTTTCACAAAACAATCTGATCACGACCGTTGCCTGGAAAATCGGAGATAAGGTCAATTACGCACTGGAAGGGAGTATCTTCGTCGGGGGATCGGTCGTACAATGGTTACGTGACGGTCTGGGCGTGATCTCCTCCTCCTCAGAGGTCGAAGAACTGGCCTCGCGTGTTCCCGATACAGGCGGTGTCTATTTCGTACCTGCCCTGACCGGCCTCGGCGCCCCGTGGTGGGATCAATATGCGCGCGGTACAATCGTCGGGATAAGCCGAGGGACCACAACGGCCCATATCGCCCGTGCCGCCCTGGAAGGGATCGCCTACCAAACCATGGATATCACGGAGGCCATGTCTCGCGACGCAGGCATTCCACTGAAAGAACTCAAAGTCGACGGGGGAGCCTCACGCAACAATCTGCTGATGCAATTCCAGGCCGACATCCTCGGAACCCGAGTAATCCGGCCACAAGTAGTCGAAACGACAGCCTTGGGGGCAGCATATTTGGCTGGTCTGGCCGTCGGATACTGGTCCAGCATCGACGAGATCCGCAAACAATGGCAAATTGATCGGGTATTCGAACCGACCTGGGATGCAGAGAATATCCAAACGGCCAAAACAGGTTGGAGAGACGCAATCAAGCGCACCTTGAGCGACTACACGAAATAACCCATTCGTCAAACTGAAATCTAATGCCTTATGAACGAATTATGGATCAAATGCCTGTTCGAATTCATCGGAACGGCTATCTTGGTACTTTTCGGAGACGGGGTCGTAGCGTCGACCGTTTTGAAAAAATCAAAAGGTGAAAACGGAGGCTGGGTCGTGATCACCATCGGCTGGGGATTGGCAGTGTTGTTGGGAGTATTTATTGCCGGGCCATACTCAGGAGCCCATTTGAATCCAGCCGTCACATTGGGCTTGGCAGCAGCCGGCACATTTGGATGGGGACAGGTGGTTCCCTACATCGTCGCACAGATGCTCGGCGGCATCTTCGGAGCCATCCTGGTATATCTTTTCTATAAAGATCATTTCGACGCCACCGACGATCCTGCCACCAAATTAGGCACTTTCTGCACTGCTCCGGCAATCCGCAACTATGGGCGCAACTTATTCTGCGAAGTGCTCGGCACTTTCGTACTCGTCTTTGTCATTCTGGCACTCTCGACACAAGGCAATAGTCCCGAAGTGGGTATGGGTTCGCTTGGCGCCTTTCCTGTCGCGATGTTGATTGTAGCCCTGGGTATGTCATTGGGAGGGACGACAGGGTATGCTATCAACCCGGCCCGAGATCTCTCACCCCGAATCGCACACGCCATTCTGCCGATCCGATGCAAAGGGACGAACGATTGGGCATACTCCTGGGTTCCGGTACTCGGCCCCATTATCGGAGGATTTTTGGCTGCAGGCCTTTACTGTTTAGTATTATGTTGATCGATTCACACACCCATGAAACGAGTAAAATATTTGCTTGTAATATCGGCAATTCTGGTCTCCTTCAACTCATTCGGACAAAAGATCCATCTTAGTGGAGGACTCCAGAACATGCACCTGTGGCGAGGCCTTCAGGTTGCCGACGGAGGCGTATTGTCCGCCGACATGAATGTAGGATTTATCAAAGACCAGTTGAAAGTCGGATTATGGGGAGGAACCGATTTTGTGGGCGACTACAAAGAATTCGACTACTACATCTCCTATTCTATCGCAGGTTTTACAGTAGCGCTTTGGGACATATACAACTACTCCCCCGAATTGACGTTCAGTAAAAATATTTTCAATTACGACCGCTTCACCACAGGACACTTTATCGACTTGAGCGTAGCGTATGACTTCGACACCAAATTAAAAGTTCCGTTGCGTTTGAGTTGGGCCACCATCCTGGCGGGCAGGGATCTGAACAGCGAAGGGAAAAACATGTACTCCACATTTGTTTATGGAGAGTACAGCGTCTTCCGCGACGAGCATTGGACCGTAGACGTAGGTTTGGGCGGCATTTTCGCCTTCAACCGTACGGATGAAGACGGTAATCGAAATTTTTATGGAACCGACCTTGTCAATCAGATCTCCATCAAGACGACTTACCTTCTCAAATTCAAGCGTTTCGATATGCCAATCTTTGCCCATGCCTTATGGAATCCTGACGCATGCAAAGGTTATTTGCAAGTCGGTGTCAAATTATTCGCATTTTGACGATCTTTGCAGTCCGATTATTCATTAGATTATGACACTTCAGGAACGACATAGAATCATCATGGAGCTTCTTCGCGAGTTCGGCAGCGTTGACGTGGGAGATTTAAGCGCACGCCTTCAAGTCTCTGCCGTGACGATCCGCAAAGACCTTGACATATTGGAAGAAAAAAAGTTCTTATATCGTACGCATGGAGGCGCCATACTTGGCGATCCGTACATTGCCACACGCAAGGTTTCGGAAAAGGAGAAACTTCGTCCGGAAGTGAAACGCAGAATCGGATTGAAAGCGGCCGAATTGCTCGCTCCTCAAGACGCCCTGATCATCGCTTCGGGGACAACGGTCCAAGCGTTCGCTCGTTGTATCGAGAATATGAAAATGACCGTTATCACGGCAGCCATGAACGTTTCGATGGAATTGCTGGACAAGCCAGATATCGAAATCATTCAATTGGGCGGGATTATTCGCCACTCGTCAGCCTCCGCAGTCAGTGAATGCGCGGTCAACATGCTGGAAAACTTTTCATGCAACAAACTATTCCTTGGAGTCGACGGAATAGACCCCGAATACGGACTGAGCACGACCAACTTCCAGGAGGCAAGTCTCAATCGCGCCATGATGCGTGCCGCGACCAAGACCATTGTATTGGCAGACTCATCCAAGTTCGGTCGCCGGGGTTTCAGTAAGATCTGCGACATCAACGAAGTGGACCACATTATCACAGATTCCGGGCTCTCGCAGAAAGTACTCAAAAAACTCGAGGAACAAGGGATAAAAGTATCCATCATTCCCCTTCCCGAAGAGTAGCGCAAGGAGGCCCGTCAAGACAAGAGCGATCCCACAGCAAAACGACATTTTAAATCGTGCGGATCTTTGCTACGAAAACGAAAGGAGCGACCCATAAAGGTCGCTCCTTTCATTCCTATTATAGCCACACGTCCATATCTTTTGCACACAAACCGTGCCCCAAGCCCCGCTACACATTCTGGACTTGACCCGCCAACCGCCATAAGCGCCAACGATCAATACTCTCCATCAACATAATAGTTATTTCTTGATTGTGCTTCGTCGCTTGAGTGGATCTGTTTTGCTTTTCCATGATTTCGTCCTTGATAAACCTCTTCATAATCTCGGGTATAATCCGAGGGGGGCACCACATTGACATCGAATTCGAGTAACATCATACTTTGTGAATCAAAATTGCCATACAATCGGATTTGATGCTTCACATAGCCCAGGTTTTTAAAACTATCATAACGGAAACTCAACTCCTCTTTCGCTCCTGGCGGAATGATACGTTTCGATTCGTCATAAGCGATACATCCGCACGAGGTTTGTATTTCACTAATAACCAAAGGGTTTTTCCCAGTATTCTTGACCTGATAGGTTACACGCAGTTCATCACCATACAGGATGGGATAATAATGCCGTACCGGGTCCTCAATCTCAATGGTCGTAGGATCAACTTTTCCTGAGCATGCCACGATACCGAGTAGAGACCCCACAAGGCCAATAATTAGCAAGTTAATTTTTCTCATATACTTCTATTTCATCACAAGCCACCGACACACCGGCTTTAGGGCTTGATTTGACAACTATCTTCAGTCGATCACCAGCCGCAAGTTCTGTTTCGAACTGGAAGCCATGTTTCGAAAAAGGTTCCGGGCTGGACTCAAAATCGTATTCTTTCACTTTCGTTCCATTCACATATATGGCACAATACTCGGGCAATTCGATCTTCCATTGCGGGGCATACAGGAAATTACCCTTTACAACTGTCGCAGCATTCTGGCTGAACTGCGTCTCTGCGACCAAATCTCTATTCTTGAATTGACACCAACCAGTATGATAATCTGAAGGCAATGCGTAATAAGTATCTGACAACACCCCGATGGTCAGATCAGCAGGATCATAAAAAGTTAAGTTATGCCTGCTAAAGCCTTCGGGCGCCAGGGTCCGAATTGGAGTACTGTGCCAATCTGCGAGGTAAGATTCGATTGATCCATGAGCCTCCCTATAATTCTTCATATCCGGGAAAGCGTCATGCCCTTGGAGATCGTACAGCAAATCATCTATTTGAATCGAATCGTAAGATATACCACGCGGCGTCCGCATCAATTCGAGCAGAGTGAAATCAAAAGCGGTAAGCAACCTGTTAAGCCGGCCACGCTCTTCCCCATCGATAGTTTTGGAGCATGCGCTCAACTTCCGGTAAAACGACAC
>CASDSC010000239.1 GCA_949283215.1 uncultured Alistipes sp.
CTCGCCATCGCACACCTCCTGGATATTGGACACGACCGCCGGGTAATAACTAGTCAAAATCTTGGTCGTACGCGCATTACCAATCACTTTCACGGCCGGCCAACGACGTACGATCGTATCGATCTCTCCCGAATGGTCGGGCTCCATATGATTGACAATCAGATAATCGAGAGGTTTACCTTCCAAGAGCGACTCGATCCGCTCAAGATACTCTCCATCGCTGCCCATCTCCACCGTATCCACCAACGCACTGCGCTCATCGGTAATCAAATAGGAATTGTACGAGACCCCTTGAGGTAAAGGCCATATATTCTCGAACAGATGTTTACGACGATCATTGACCCCGAGCCAATGAATCCGATCTTTGATTGTTACGCTGTAATACATAGGATGATCGATTCGATTTATCAAGCGGCAAAATTAATACATTTTTTGGAAAAGCGGTACGGCATGCGGCCGAAAAAGGCTTTCGTCTGATCCGAACACCGACTGAAGGATCCATATCGCTCCATACTGTCATTTATGACACAATCAATGACAACAGGGTGACATTTTGTGCCACACCGACCGGCTCCCATGACATCCATCGATTGGACATGATCCAAACGAACCCTCAAGGAAATTTATTGTTTTCTATTCTGTTCCCTTCATGATCTCCAAAATCGTAGAACGAACGTCGGCAATACCTCGATAGTTTTGTAATCTCAAAGCAATATGAAGCCACCCTATGAAAACAACAGACATAAACAAATCTTGGAAATGCAAAAAAATTCTCCACCGGAAGGGCATAAAGCCATCCGATGGAGAACAATGTATCAACAATCTCTATTCAAGAGACCGAATTAAATTCCACAAAGGGGAGGATTTACAAAAGCAATATTCTTCCGGCCCCCAACAATCGCGTGCGATCAATCAGCCTGCTTGACCACCTCACCTACCTGACGCGTCGCGATCTTGGGATTGGCAATCACATTACAACCATTGACACAACCTCCCTCACAGGCCATCACCTCGACCATATTGGCAGTACAGGTCTTCGGCAACATCTTCATCTCGCGAAGACTCTGCTTGTTGATCCCGTTGATCACCATCGGCCGAACCTCTACCGCACTGCCGACCTTGGTCGCTACTGCCGTCATCACACCCGAGCTCACCGGATAGCCGCGGCTCGTCGAATCGATCGTCGTGTCGAGATCGGCCGACGCAGCACTCGCCACATCAATACCCCGGGCTACAAACATCGCCCCGACCTCCTCGAAACTCAACATCAGATCGGCATTGGGATCAACATAAGTTTCATAACGTTTAGCCAGGCAAGGCCCCACAAATACTAGAACCGCGTCGGGGTATTGCGCCCGAGCCAGCTTTGCCGTATAGTGCATCGGGGTCCCCGTATCGGAAACGAACGGTTTGAGTTCCGGCAGATGCTTATTTACGGCTGTCGTATAAGATGGGCAGCACGATGTAGTCATGAATCGTTGGCCTTCGGCCATTTTGTGCATAAATTCGCGAGCCTCATTGGCCGTCGTCTCATCAGCACCCTTCGCCACTTCAATCACATCAGTAAAGCCCAGTTCGCGGATCGCACCCAATATCTTCGACAGCGGCGCCTTGAACTGACCCGCAATGGCCGGCGCAACCATGGCCACTACCTGCCGGCCCGACGAAAAGGCCTTGAACACATCCATGATGTGCGATTTCTCCATCACCGCGCCAAACGGGCACGAGGCCACACATCGCCCGCAATAGATACATTTATTGTAGTCGATCTGCTCGGTACCGTCCTCGCGCTTACTGATTGCGCCCACAGGGCAAGCCTCCTCACACGGCACCGGAATGAATACGATCGCATGGAACGGGCAGCTTTTGAAACACATCCCGCAATTCACGCATTTGCTGTGGTCGATATGCGCCTGTCCGTTTTCGAACCGGATCGCATCCTTGTTGCAACTGGTCATGCACGCCCGGGCCAAACACCCACGGCACAGACTCGTCACCACATAATTGGTCTTGACACATGCGTTGCACACCTCATCGATTACCGTCAGCGGCTCCTGCTCGATCTCGGTCCGCGCAAACGCCCGATCGACGTATTCGCTCAACGGAGTCAGTTCATCCTGTTCGTCACGCACATTGAAGCCCAGCAGCGCCATCAGTTTATAGCGCAGCATCGCACGATCCTTGTACACGCAACAACGCGACGACTCCGCCCCTCGCGGACGCAACTCCAAAGGAATACGATCTATCTTGAGTTTCAACTCACCCTGATTGTACAGTTTCGTAAGACGCGTCAGCAACTCGCGGCGCATCAATACGGCATTGTTCGCTCCCGCCATGGCTTACTGTTTTTGTAGTTCTTCCTTGATTACCTCGATGACCTTCGACAACGTGGCTCCGGATACGATACGATCGCCTACGCGGACAAACGGAGCTTGTGCCGAATCATCCCGATTGCAGCAATCCAAACACGGTGAGCCCATAATATCGACCTGCGCAAGCAACTCGGCAGGCAATTGTTCGTCGAGCAACTGAAGATCAGCGCCGCCCATCACATAGCACAGCGTCCCTGTGCATATCTTTACGGTCAGTTTCTTTCCCATCTTGCGTTTTTTCGTTTGTGGTTTCCGTCTATGTACGATCTGTCGATCGCTTACAAAGATATCAAATATATCGAATCGTCACATGTTTCATGAATTTGGTCTCTAGCAACACACCCAAATCCCGCACCAGATTACGCCGCAACTCCAATTCCACCGGCAGCGTTGGATCCTGATGCATCGGATTGATCCGCGTACCCACGACAAAATCGATCACGTCGTGCGACAACAACAGCCGCGCTACCTCACCATCGGTCCCCCGCTCCGAAATCTCGGTCGCCGTTGCCCGTGACAGCAGACTCTTCACCTTACTCAATGTCAACACGCCCTCGGTCACCAGATCAACCCCATCCATCGTAGACGTAGGAGGCAAACCGGCCGGATCGCGCCGAAGAACAACCGACACAGGTCGTCCCAGTTCGCGCGATATAATCTGAGCCGTCGTCCCGCCGCATATCAACTTACTGCCCTCGTAATGCGCAACCATATCGGCCAACGACGCATCGTTCTCCGCTTTGAACGGGGGGCCCGTACAGACCAATATGCGCCTCGGCCGCCGAAAATAGACCGACACGCAACTCATATCGTTTTTCGGTGAGAACAAATCGTTCATCTCGGCCCGGTCGATCACCCGACGCCCCAACTCCTGGGCCGAAAGTGTCGGCTCTCGCATCGTCGCTTCCAGGCAAAATGTAACCACCCCTTCGCGCTGCCAACCCTCGGGCATACGACGAGTCAAGCGCCCCGACAACGTCACCCCATCACTCAACAGGATCAAACGATCCTCGGGTAAAGCCGTAAATTCACTCACATAGATCGTTTGTCGGAGATCCCCGGTCACCTCAACCTCCAACGCTTCGCGTTCCGGAATATACTCTGCCCCGCCTCGTAAAACTATATAACGGGGATTTTCAAACTCCACAACCCGAACCCGGCCATTTGCCCGCATATCTAAAATCGAAAAAGTCGCATGACCACCCCGCACATTACGCGCCGACACAAACGTCCGGATGATAGCCGACGCTGCATGGGCCGCAGCGACATCCTGCATCGCGTAGTTGATTGCCATCGAACCGATGACCCCTGCCGTTACGTTCGCTCGCACACCACTCCCCTCGCCATCCGACAGCACTGCCACGATCCGATCGCCCATACGGCGCTGCAGACAGACGTCGCCCGACACCTTTTGGCCCCGTTCACTGCGCTGTATACTAGCAATCTCGATAAAAAAACGTCCCCGTTCACTCATGGTCGGCCGATTGCGATTCGAGTATAGAATTGAGGATAGCCTCTGTCCGGGACGCATTCTCACCCAACAAATAGGCGATTTTCTGGACCGTCGCCAGATTCTCGCGAATCACACGCTGCGTGCGGGACAATATCTCCTCATTACGTACCTGTGAAAACAACATATTGCGACAGATCACCAGCAACATCTTGTGAGGCTGCACCGTATGCACCGAGACCGTCAGAATCCGGTCCTTGATCTGCACGTCGCGCACTACCGTTTCCTCACCACTCTCGAGCACGGCCGTCAACAGCGAATAGAAAGGTACTATATCGACCGTATCGACACCCGAAAGCCCCGGTGTCGCCGCATACATCAACTCTACTTCGGAGCCCATCATCGACGCAAACATCCGGTTCGATTCTACCACGCGCAAACGCTCGTCAACGACCATCACGCCGGAGGACAACTTACCGATCAGCGTAGTGAACTTGGCCTGGATCTCCCGGCGCACATAGTGCACACACATCTGGCGATCGACCACTCCGCGAGCCAAGGCTTTCGCAAAACGACGACACGTATCGTAACCGCATCCATTGCAATCGAGCTGTTCGGCCTCTGTACGAAGACCCAACGAATCGAGCGCCCGCTGCGTATCGGTCTCCGACACGAAATTCCCCACAGCAGCCGGTTCAACTTCAGGACAATCCGTCGATACGCAAGGCATCGTCCCCTCCTCGTCGCCCTGAGAGCAGAGCGAGGCTTCATACAACAACCGATTGCGACGGTCCAAGGGCGAAACCTGCGTACCCGTACAGCCCACAGAACCCACACAGCCTCCCGGACAAGCCATCAAATCGAGATACAGATTGTACCGGTCTGGATCGGGTATCACGGATAACATGGCATCAATACGATCCAAAGACGAACAGTAATAGGTCTGTAAGCCATCATACATACCGGAGGACAGTTGACGATCGGTCACCATACCGCCCTCGAGCGGATACAACAGTCCCTGTTGTGCCGAATAAGGCGAAAACCGGTAACTTGCATTACCCCGAATACGGTCAAAATCGATTCCCTCTTCCTGGAACCACCGTTTGAGTTCTGTGACAGTCCATGCGCATTTAACCAGATCGCTGTGTCGTGCCGCCTCGTCTTTGGCCGCAACACAAGACGAAATATGGACCGTACACGTCTCTGGCCCCCAGAAACTACGGATCATCCGGGCATGGACCAGCATCGGCGAGTCGAGCGGCAAGATCCGCTCACACAACTGTGGCCGATACTTCCGAAGATAATCAACCACAACAGGACAGCGGGACGAGATCTGAAGCCCCCTCCGTGTCTCCAGCATGGCCAACTCGCGTTCGAGTACTCGTTCAGCACCCAACGCACTCTCCGAAACATGGGTGAAGCCCAGCAACGTCAACGCCTCAACCAAACGACTCGCGTCGATCCCCGGAAATTCGGACACCCAGAGCGGAGACACGGAAGCAACACGGACCGGGTGCGTGGACATGGCTTGACGTGCCAAATACACATCGTCCCGGATCTGTACTCGGCCCTGCGGACACTCCGCAACACAACGCCCGCACCCCACACAACGTTCCGTATCGATCGAAACCACCGTCCCGATCACATCAATCGCCTTGACCGTACACGCTCGCACACAACGCGAACAATCTCCGCACCGATCCCCGTCGATATATAGGCTGCTAAAATCGTTCATCCCATTTTTCTTGCTATATTTGCCTTAAACGCTACGCGCACACAATGCATCGCCGTGTCGCCGCGTTCTCTCGTTAACAAAGATAACGTTTTTTCCCAATTCCGGAATGGGACGCTCGCTATTCATCGCTATACTCACCCTACTGCTATGCAACGGCGCATTCGGGCAACAATATGGCCGCGGATATTACCATCAGCGGCAGGAAATCCGTGGCCCGGGAGATACCCTCGTGGTCGTCGACTTAATCCCCGTCCCAGTATTTTCCCGACCGATCGACCTGAGGCGATACCAACGATTGATCCGGAACCTGAAAATCGTATACCCCATCGCAAAAGAAGCCAAAAGACTGCTGGCCGAAACCGAAGCAAAACTCGATTCCCTCCCCAACAAACGACAACAACAGGCCTATGTGAAAGAGTTGGAACAAGAACTCAAACGAATTTACACACCCATTCTAAAAAAAATGTCCTTCTCGCAGGGTAAAATACTCATCAAACTGATCGACAGAGAAACAAGCAGAACCTCATATGCACTGATCCGTGACTTAAGAGGTAAATTCAGCGCATTTTTCTGGCAGGGCATCGCACGGCTTTTCGGCGCCAACCTCAAAGACCAATACGACAAAGAGGGCGAAGACAAGGTGATCGAGCAATTGATCATATATTACGAAGCAGGACTGATCTAACCATACCCCAAGAGACCTTATAACCGGCGCAAAACACAACTATACGCCAAATTGTCATATTCGTTGCCAATGCAGCCACTCCAATGAGAAACGAAGACAATAAGCCGAACAATAAGGAATTTATTTACAAGCTACTGCCAGCAAAAAAACCGAAGCATATTAGCATCTAAACCAACAACAACCAAACACCTAATTGGCAATAAATTATACAGAAAAAATCTCTTTAAACAATTCGCATTCACCAAATGGTATGCAGACATATTACGTACTTGTCGAATAAAGACCACCAAACATCTGATATTCACATAGCCTGGCACGACAATTGATCTAATAAAAAGAGCGGTAAAACGCTCCAAATAGTATAAACTTAACACATTATCGTTATGTATTTTCTGTGGTATATCATAATCGGTCTGATCGCCGGTTGGCTGGCTAGCTTATTGATGAAAGGCAGCGGATCAGGGTTAATCCTCAATATCGTAATCGGCATCCTCGGCGGTGTGCTGGGGGGATGGATCATGAGTCTGATCGGATGGGTCCCCGTAGGAACGTTAGGTAGCTTACTTACCGCATTTATCGGAGCTGTCGTCCTATTGCTGATCGTCGGAATTCTCGGACATAAGAAAAACAAAGAATAGTTCCAAATAACAAACACTATATTGTGTCCATTCAAATTCCTCATCGCTTTCTGCCATCGACTCTTGGCAATGCAATTTCGGCCTAAAGAAAACTACCATATTGAAAATTGCTTTTTTTCAAAAGACACAATGCAACTTTCTCCATTTTCGTTACATCTATATATATTAGATAATCACAGAAAAACAATTAAATCGTAAACGATGAAACGTATAGCATTAATCGCGCTCTCGATCCTGTTGGTCACGGGAGCCACTGCACAAAGCACCTCTGAAGATCGAAACATCTCCAAAGCCGAACGCAAAGCTGCAAGAGCTGAAGCTCGGCGTGCATCCCAAGAAGCTATGGACGCTCAATATGAGGTCGCTAACAAAGCTCTAAACGAACTCAACTTTTTGGTCAAATTCGACAGACTTTTCCTCCGTCAGGGTGGTTCCATCTCGCTCACACCGCAAACTAACTTCCTGAGTGTGACCGGAAACAAAGCCACAATCCAAATTATCGGCGACCCCACGGCATTCGGTCCGAATGGTTTGGGGGGAATCACCCTCGAAGGACAAATATCTGGCATCACGATCTCGACATCGAAAAAAGGTATTACCTATTTCGAAGCAACCGTCAACGGACACAGCCTCTCGGCCACTATTAAACTCACATTGTCTCGTAACGGGAATCTTACTCGCGCGGATATCATCCCAACATTCAGAAACAACAGAATTGCTCTCGAAGGTATACTCCAACCTTTTGATGCAACGGAAGTGTTCAAAGGAAAAGCATCCTAATATACAAATCCAGGCTCTCAATTACGGCCTAGCCCGTAGGATGAACAATCGATCACGGGCTACGCCGTACCAAAACAAAATTTTGTAACTCAACAACAGATACAGGCAGAGACAACGCACAAGATCATGTCACTCCTTCTATCTTTGTAGAAAATCGTCTTATTAACACTCAAACTTAAAATTCAATACTATGTTACGGAAAATATTTATAATAGCCCTCATGTCCATATGTGTTGCCGGGGCCTATGCCCAAGAAAAATCGGACAAGAAAGCAAAAGCCAAACGAGATACACAAAGCGAATCAACCGCAGAATATGCAATGGCGATGAAGGCTTTAACCGACACTTCTTTCATCGTCGGATTCGACAAAGTTTATTATAACGACGGGGGATCATCATTTCTGAATTCCCGGACCAATTTCCTCAGTGTAAACGGTAACCACGGTACGCTCCAACTCATCGTAGATCCTTCGGTTTTCGGCAATAACGGATTGGGAGGCGTCACTGTCGACGGAAATATCTCGGACATCAAAACCCAAACAAACAAACGTGGTGTAACAAACTACAGAATGAACCTTAACGGACATAGTATTTCGTGTAACATCACTATTTCAATTGCCCCTGGAAGTCATGAAGTGCGAACCGAAATCGTAACCACATTCGAAGGGAACAGAATTTCACTCGACGGCATTTTGACGCCATACGTCTCTACGAACATTCAGAAAGGAAGAGCCGAATAACCTAACTTCTTCGTGCTTTCCTTAATATAAAAAGCAACATTGATTTGCCATACACGTCACAGAACCCCTGTAACGTGTATGGCTTTTTTATACCCACATGTAATCTATCCCCATAAAATATTGACATTTAAATAAAAAAATGAAGATTTTTTTGTATATTGTCAAAAAGAAGGATACTATATTGCTCGAGGCTCCAACTTACGCATTTTTCTTGTCACCCACATAGAAATACCTACTACTATGAAAAAGGTCATTCTATTTGCATTGGCAGCCATCCTAGCAATTGGAGCTGCAGCTCAATCAACAGACAAGGCAACGAAAAAGGAACAACGGGCTCAAGCAAAATTAGAAGCCCAAAAACTGCTGGAAAGCCAGCATAACGCAGCCATCAATGCCTTGGATCTCGGGAGTTTCACCATTCACTTCGACCGCTGGTATTACAAAAACGGCAATCTGACATCCATTGAACCCAGAACCAATTTCCTCAGCGTGAACAACGGACGGGCCGTATTGCAAATGATTTTTAACCCTGCTAAAAAAGGGGCCAATCTGCTCGGAGGAAACACTTTTGACCTCTCGGTCAGCAGCATCTCGAAAAAAAAGACGACCAAAGGTAGTATCAATTATCAACTCTCTTTGACAGGCGCCACTTTATCTTGCATTGCACTCATCACATTATCAAAGAAAAGCAATATTGCTCATGTCGAATTAATCTGGACTTTCGGACCCAACAGATACTTATTCCAAGGAACTGTCCTTCCATTTAAACAATCTGGCATCAGCGTTGGACGGCATTCATAGACAGTTCTCAAGGTTCATTACACTCCAGACAGAAAAACCTATATACGAAACCCATAACTTTAACAACACGACTCCCGCCTCGGACACGAGCGGGAGTCATTGTTTGCAAGGCAGGATCGCCGCTACAAGGACTGCTCTCTACTCCTCCCTAAGCAAGCTCTGGATGCGCGCCAGTGACGATCGAGAAATCGGAGTCCGGCCAAAACGCAATGTAAACTCTTCTGGAGTCAAACGCATCCATTCATCCCGGGTCATCCGGTCAACTCCACCTTGAGGCAAAAATATCGGATGGTTCAAGACCGGCGCCCGCTTATTATGAGGACATACCATCTGACACACATCACATCCGAAAATCCAACCATGACAAGCTGTTGCTCCGGCAGGCAAGCACTGTTCTGTCTCGGCTCTCATTGACGGTGCCTCGATAGTCAAACGGGCAATACATCGTCGCGCATCGAGTACTTTCGGAGCAATAATTGCTCCATTCGGACAAGCTGACATACAGGCACGACAATGTCCACATCCTTCTTCCGCATATCGAGCATCATAATCGAGTTCAAGGTCCACCACTACCTCGCCAAGCAAAACATAAGAGCCAAAACAGGGATGGATAAACAACGAATTCCGCCCGATCCACCCTAAACCAGCCTCTACCGCCCAACTTTTCTCATGCAAAGGAGCCGTATCGACAAAAACGCGCCCTCGAACTTCCGGCACCTCTCTCCGAATATAGGCCAACAAGGACTGCAACCGTTCTCGGATCGTATCGTGATAATCGGCTGCCCACGCATAGGAGGCTATGCGTGGTCGATCATCATCGTCCCGAGGTCCTCGGTTATAGCTCATCACGCAAACAATCACCGAACGAGCCCCTTCGACCAACTGGGATGGATCGAAACGTTTATCAATATTACGCTCAAGATAATGCAAACCTCCATGGCAACCGCCCTTAAGCCATTGGCCAAAATATGCTTGCCCTTCTCTCAACAGATGACTACAGGCAATACCACAATCATCAAAGCCAAGTGCACGTGCCTGTTCTTTAATGTTATAAGTTAGTCCCATTCGGCTACTCTTTTCCTAACAAAAGTAACGGTAAAAAAATAAATTCCCTACATTTGCAATTATAACCACTTAGATTCCGAAATGATGACTCTTGACACACTTCGTGATATATATATCAACAGCATTCATACTTTTGAAAAGAATCGTGTCTCGTCGCTTTACAAAGGGGAACAACTCTCATACGCCGATTTTGCCAAGCGCGTCGACAAGGTCACTGACATGCTCGTTTCGGCAGGTATAGGCCCTGGGGACAAAGTCGCCCTGCTCAGCAGTAACAGACCAAATTGGGGCGTATGTTATATGGCCCTCGTCGCTTCGGGAATGGTCGTTGTCCCCATACTTCCCGACTTCTCGGCGGACGAGGTCAATCAGATTATTCGCCACGCCGAATGCAAAGCTCTGATGGTGTCGGATAAACTGTTCGCAAAAATTTCCAGCCAAACAATTGAAAATCTTAACATCGTTATCCGAACAAAAAACCTCAGAATCCTCGCACAACAATGTCATGAAAAAGGTAGAACTGGTATTCCGACACCCAATGACCTGGCTGCAATCATTTACACCTCGGGAACAACTTCTAGCCCCAAAGGCGTGATGC
>CASDSC010000240.1 GCA_949283215.1 uncultured Alistipes sp.
GAAAATAGGTCACGATTAAGCTATATTTCGCTGATTTGCATCATTTTACTCTGTAACATTCCGGTGCTGAAGACGTTTCATTTACTCAAAAAACAAGCAGCCATGTTGCCTCGAACCGCCTTCAGTGTTGTCTTCTTCTGCAAGAAGACCAAAGTCACGAAAAAGAACATACCCCGATCTATGCCCGCATCACCACGACCGGCCAGTCGACCGAAGTCTATACACAGTGCCAGATTGAGCCGGAACGCTGGAACTAGCGTCTCGAATGTTCGCTCTACCAGGATGAGGTCGACCGGCAGATCAACCGCATCATCGCCAACTACCGAGCCTCGATCCTTGCCGCCTATGACCGCCTGCTCCAGGAGAACAGGACACCGACCTGCTTTGCCGTCAAACAGATGCTGGGCTCCGCCTCTTCGAGCCGGATGTTGCTGGCGGGGTTCGGTAAATACTGCGAGAAACGCCAGTAGGAAGCTGCACCCACATTACACAGCTCACGGCCAACAAATACCACTGCCTGCTGCGATACATAACCGACTATACCCTGCAGGTGTACGGCAAAGAGGATCCTCCGTTGGAGACGGTCGACTATGCCTACGTCGATGGACTGAATACCTACATGCAGACGGCCTACTACTGCCACAACAACGGGGTGATCAATCAGCTTTGCTGCCTGAAAAACTTTCTGCTCTATGCTGTCCGCTAAAAGTCGATAGAAACGAATCCCTTCTCTCCATATGTTTGCCACCTAGGGATATCGATATAATCGTCAAAATTCTGAGTCTTACGAATAAGAACATACCACGGCGCTATGCAAAGATCTCTGAGGCGCACATCAGCTGCGAGATGTGTCGTATCGGCAATGTCTGACGGCATAAATCGACTATTGACAAAAAACAGGGAGTACTGTCGATTGATCCGGATATATTTTTTCAAATTGGTAGTTGTCGGTTATGCCGCTTTGTAGCGTACGGGCAGTGCTGGATTTACGTACTCGAATAGCATATCCCGTGCATTTTGTTCGTAAACAACGATTTCGTCAATGGGTAAAATGTTTTTTTCAGTCGCATAGTACACATCTTGTTCGCCTATACTTTTACATCGTATATGCAGATACTTCCTTCTGTGCCTAAAAAAAGATGCGTAAATGGTATCACATTAAAGATAATATACTACAAGAATTCATATGCTGAATATTGGGCGTGAATCGAGTAAGATTAATAGGCTATCTCACGTTTTTAAACCGAGTTTTGATCAATATGGGGTTGTTGTCATCCTTTATGGTTTCCATGATTTTTGTCAATTTTTCCTTCAATTCAGCAATTTCAAAAGATTGATTTTTAATATTGTGATCCCATAGCTGTTTGAGCAACATAGCATCGAAAGCTATCACCACATCACCATCCGCATTGGTTGTCATATTTCCTACAGGTATTCCTCCCCAGTCATTGATAACGACCTGTTTCCCCTGTTTTACTTCTCCGGTTGTTTTATTGTACATCATCATAAAGATATCCTGTCCAATACTGTAATATCCCATGATATGGTTGGGGGCATTAAAAATAATATCCAATCCAAGATTATAGTTTTCTTCGATGGCACGCATAATTATATTTCCCCCTGTCTCATGCATCAAGTCGGCAGGAATACGATTGCTTGTAAAATTAAGCACATATTGAGGATAGACACCATTTTCGGAAATATTATATATCGTATCATTACGGCTCTCAATCATCAGAGTTGTATCTTGATAGACACTTGTATATTGATTGATACTCCACCCTAGTCCGTTCTCGTTGATATTTTTGTCATAAGGAATGAGATATTGTCGTTCTCCGTTTTCCCAATTTATACGGATTAAATCGACATAGTGATCGTCAGATGATCCGTATCCAGTAATCAGATCGAGATATTTACATCCGGGAATGTAACTCAGGGCTTTACAAAAAATTTTAGGATTAAGTTGCATTTCGCGAAAATCATCTCCATTTACGGGATATACGATGATCTTATCCGCGAATTCGTCTTTTACATAAATCGAGTCGCTACGCAATATAAAACTACCCAGGCGTGTATATTCACCAGGTCCTGCTCCTTGGCGTCCGAATGCTTTCATGAACTTACCGGACATATCGAACATTGAAATTTTTTGTGAGATATCGTCGGCAATTAGAATGTAATCCTCTGCGATGACAGTCGGTCCTTGCGCAGTAACCAAACATGAAGCTTCAGTTTCCAGAGGAATGATCTGCATATTCTCGGTGTCAAAGAGGTCAGATAGATCGAGGACGCTGGCATTATCAGGCGCATTGACAGTAATGGTTTTAATGTTATTACAAACAGAGTGTTGAGCATCCTGTCCGCACCCAATTAAGCAACCTATCGTTACGAATAAAAGTAGATTTTTTTTCATGATACAAAATTTAAATCGACGATAAAGTTTTCGATAACAACACTACAATATACATAATTTTTATGGACTATTTATTGTATTAAAAAAAATCAAATAAATCTCTTCTTTAGATCTAAGTGCTTGGTAAAGACTAATTTTTTCATTATATTTGAAGTTAATAAATGCTTTTCTTGTAAAAAAATAGAATTAGCGTCTTTCATACAATACCCCCCATTTATAATGCACAAAGATATTTCTGTTCCCTTTGATTGCCCTTCACTTCTATCTAATATGATTTCGGACACTTGTTCAACCGGGCGATACAATCTTAAGAGAAAATCATCCATAGTGTTGCAAGACCATCTGTGTAGCCCCAATGTAATATATGTACAGGGCAAGAGAGATTTTCCCTATGTACTCATGAAGAAATTTCTGATCATTTTTGTGATATTGCTTTTTAATACAAGGGGGTTCGCCCAACAAAAATATGTACTGACCGTAGAGCAGACTGCCGCGCTGGCGCAAACACAGTCTATAGACGCTATGGTCGCAAAAAATATATTTTTAGGGAATTATTGGGGTTTCCGTTCTTTTAAAGCATCCCTTCTTCCATCAATCAATCTATCGGCCAATATCGCACAGTTCGATCGTTCGCAAAAGGCGCTTCAGAATGCAACTACCGGAGAAATAGCCTATCGGGAGAACTACAATATGTATAATACGGCCAATCTGTCGATAGACCAACAATTGGCTGCTACCGGAGGAACACTATCAATATATTCCAGTCTCTCCCGACTTGATCAGTTTCAACTCGATGCCGGCACGACTTATTACACACAACCCATTACCCTGTCGTACATGCAACCCTTATGGAGTTACAACAGATTGAAATGGGACAAGCAAATCGAACCTCAAAAATACGAACGGGCAAAACGGGAGTACCTGGAGGCAATGGAAGATATTACAATCCGTGCTACCGATCTGTTTTTCAATCTGCTCCTGAACAAAATCAATTATGACATAGCGGTTTCCAATTATACGAATACCCGCACGATGTACAAAATTGCCGAACAGCGTTTCGCGATCGGTAGCGTTCAAAAGGACGAATTGCTTCAATTGGAGCTACGACTGATCAACGACAGTTTGAATATCAACAACAAGGAAAACCAGTATATTACACAGAAACAGGAATTGCGATCATTCTTGGGTTTCAATGACAATGTGGATATTGACCTGATCATGCCCGACTCGGTTCCGATGCTTACCCTCGATCAGGCATTTGTACAAGAAAAAGCCATCAATAACTCTTCATTTATGCTTTC
>CASDSC010000241.1 GCA_949283215.1 uncultured Alistipes sp.
TATTTAAGAGTTTTTGAGGGAAATTATAACCCAGAGAGATATAACCGATTCTTACGAAAGAGAGATCCGCATAATTGAGTATGTCCACATATTTATCTTTGGGACCCGGCATCGGATAACTGTTGGAAGGATTTTCAGGAGTCCAATAATTGACATCCAACGTATTATAACGACCATCAAAAGGCAAGAAGTGTTGGTAGAACATACAGGAAGCCATCTCTCCTTGACGCGTATAAATAAATACTGAAAGATCAAGGTTTTTGTACTGGAACGTATTGGTCATACCTCCGGTCCATTTGGGCAGGCCATCGCCGATAAACGTACGGTCGTTCACGGTAATTCCCGGAACACCATCCGTATCTTTGATCTTAATGTTACCAGGTACAGCCCCCACAAGAGCCGCCTGCTCTCTTTCGCTCTCCTGCCAAATTCCGTCGAACTGATAATCATAAATCACCTTAGCAGACTGTCCAATGAAGAGATTATTGGCGACGTCATCCGTCTTATCTCCGTAAGTTTCCAATATTTCGTTATGGTTCTTGGCAAAATTGATATTGGTCGTCCACCGGAAGTTTTTGGTCTGGATATTCACCGTATTAAGAGCTATCTCGATACCTCTGTTCAACACCGATCCCACATTGGCATAAACCATACTATAACCAATATGAGTAGGCAACAAACGCTGCAGAATCAGATCGGAAGTGGTACGATGATACCAATCGATCGTTCCGCTGATCCGACTATTGAGGAAACCAAAATCGAGACCAAGGTTATACTCTTTGGATTTTTCCCAGCCGAGCGACTCATTAGCCAGCGTAGCCGGATAAAAACCATTAGCAGCAATACCATTCCAATCGTAATAAGAACGCTCTACCCGAGCCTGGGTTGCGTAAGGGCTGATCACATCGTTGCCTGTCATACCAAATCCTGCCCGCAATTTCAGATTCGAAATCCAATCTACCTCTTTAAGGAAAGGCTCCTCAGAAGCACGCCATGCAAAGGCAAGCGAGGGGAAACTGGCCCATTTGTGCCCTTCTGCCAACTTCGAACTTCCATCCCAACGAATAGTAGCGGTCAACAAATAACGATCCGCAAACGAATAGTTGATACGTCCCATAAAGGAGAGCATTTTGGACTCTTCAAATCCGCTTTTGATACTTTCGACCTCATCGGCACCCTGCAGATAATACCAGTCAGAATCGTTCGACAACTCTTTCGCGGAAATGGCACTGCTCTCGAAACGATCGTATAACAAACTATACACTCCGGTAGCGCCAAAACGATGTTTACCCCATGTTTTATTGTAATTGATCATGTTATCCCACGTGTAGGAGATGTATTGACTGTTCTCCAATTGGGCCGAAGGCAACACTGTTCCCGTATTCGCCTTCGTATAAGTACCCACGAATTTGCCCCGACGATAAGATTTCACATTGGGCGAAAAAGTCGTTTTCACGTCCAAACCATCCATAATATCCCAAGCCAGGAACAGGTTTCCTATGAAATTGATGGTTCGTTTTTCCGAGATAAGATTTTCGGTATCGTACCAGGGATTGGGCACCTGACTGTCCGACGAGGTGGGCCAAAATTGCATATTCCCGTTTTCATCATAGATATCTCCCGTAGGACGGATCCGGTAGGCAGAACGCAATGCTTCATTGGAACCTTCGTTCTGAATGGCATAGGAGAAATAGGCAGAAGCGCCGGAAGAAAAACCGTGTCCAAGCTTTCCCTCCACATTGGCTTTCAAATTGTATCGCTCATAATCCTGCTTGCGCACATTACCGGTCTCTTTGACATAACCGGCCGAGAACATGTGCGTTTCATGATCATTACCTCCCGACAGCGACACATTATGACTGGTCTGAACTCCGTTTTTAAGCAGGAAATCCACCCAATCGGTATATTTGCCATTCTCGATATTGGCCAGCTCCTTTTCGCTGAAAGGACGTTTGTTATTGGCGTTTTTCAAGGCTTCATAGTAGGTCGCTACAAACTCCTCTCCGGTTTTCATATCAGGCAAATTAGTCGGCACCCGAACACCGACAGATCCATTATAGGTAACGACATTCTTTCCCTGTTTTCCGCTTTTAGTCGTAATGATAATAACACCATTGGTTCCTCTCGATCCGTAAATAGCAGTTGCCGAAGCATCTTTCAAAACATCCATCTGTTCGATATCGGAAGGATTGACCATGCTCATGTCGGCACCAATCACTCCGTCAATCACCACCAACGGTTCGGAACTTTTCTCAAAATCACCAGTTGCAATCGTATTGTAACCACGCACTTGAATCGAATAAGTATCTCCAGGACGACGACTGGTCTGGGAAACATTCACACCAGCAATCTGCCCCTGCAAAGCAGCACTGACATCGCTACTGGTTTGTTTCATAATCTGACTTTCGCCAATAGAACCTACCGATCCGGTCACATCTTTCTTCTTGGAGGTTCCGTATCCAATCACCACGACTTCCTCCAATTCAGCCACATCCTCTTTCATCGTAACGTCGATCACCTTTCTGCTCCCGACAGATATTTCTTGAGGAAGATATCCCACAAACGAGTAAGTAAGCACCGAATTAGCACCCACTGCTATCGAATACGAGCCATCTGCACCGGAGGTCGTACCGTTCATTGTACCCTTTTCCAATACAGTCACTCCGGCAAACGGTTCTCCCGACACTCCTGTAATTCGCCCCGTCACTTTCCGTTCCGACTGAGACACTTGTGCCTTTTGGCGAATAAGAATCAGGTTATTCTCTACTTTTTGATATTCAAGATCCGTAAGAATCGCCGACATGATCTCTTCAAAAGTCTTTGCAGTTCCCTTATAATTAATCTTACGATCGAGTTCGGGGAGATCTCCCTGCATGAAAAAACGAAGCGATCCGGTCTGTTCTATCTCTTTGAACACCTCCCGCAAAGGAGTGTTTATAAATTCGACCGTATATTTTCCGTTCGTAAGTTGTACTTTAGCCTGAATTTGCGGCACTAGGAAAAATGTCGCCAATAGAAATAAAACGACATGTAATACCCGTAAGGTATTATTTTTTTTCATAACTTTATAAGTGTTAGAATTTGAAGTTAAGGATAAAGTTTTTTAACATGAATCTGTGAAAGGCAAGGTGTTGGAATATCATACCTTTTGATTCTTTTAAGTTCTCAATTCATACATTCCAGATATGAGTTTAGGTTAGACATCGGTTCAGGTTATTCGGTATAGTCAGTTTATTTTTTATTTAGATTGTATCGTTACTTTTTTCCCTTGAATAGAATATCGAATAGGAGATATGACGGTCATAGCATCCAGCACTTGCTCAAGTGATTCATCTTCTAAAGTTCCTGAATATGGAATACATGCCACTTTCGGATCTGCAAATTCAATTTCCACATCGTACTTACGCTCCAGATCTATAGCCAAAGCTCCCAATTCTTTCCGGACAATTACCAGTCGATTATCTTTCCAAGCTATATCCTGCAACAAATCCACATCTTTTTTCTTATGAATAGAAAGTGTTTGAGAAACCGATGTCGGCTGGGATCCATTTTCGACACTTTCTCTCAAAACATTCCCTTCGGTTATGATAAGCTTCTCGTTAGGTAACAAGATAATGTCTTCACTCTCTTTATTGTCACCATATTGCTGTCTGACAGCTATCTTCCCCTTTACGAGAGTTGCTTCCACCACATTTTCATCCGGATAAGCCTTAACATTGAATTCTGTTCCCAGCGCTTTCACCGTCGTTTTATGAGAATGGACCAGAAATTCGCCTTTATTTTTTTCCACAACAAAATACCCCTCTCCTTCCAACCACAGTTCTCTATTCTTCTCTCCATATTGCGACGAATATCGAAGGGTGGTTTGAGCATTCAGGAATACGGTAGACCCATCAGGAAGCAAAATCTTCGAACGTCCTCCGGCAGGGACCACTATTTCATGATATGCAAGCGTCTCTTTTTTCTCCTGTTGAGTTATTGTCATCATATATGTCCCCGCCGCCGTAATGATCAGCAAAGCAATCATAGCGGCGACAGCCCATCCCACAGGCATTTGGCCCCATATATGTCTCTTTTTTCGTTCTTCTCGGGCAAGCGTCAAACAGAACCGATCGAAAGCTGCCGCCGTATCAAAATGAATTTTTCCACTCACCAATTGTCTGGTTAGCATCTCCTCCCTCAACTTGTCGAAATAGCGGTGATTTTCATCCGAAATACTGATCCACTGCTTCAAAGATTCATGCTCCGAAAGA
>CASDSC010000242.1 GCA_949283215.1 uncultured Alistipes sp.
CTTCTTGATTGCTTATCACTACTTCCGTTTATTGACTCTCCACGGACCATTCCCGTTGGTAAAAGGGTTATTCCAGTCAACAGCTTCACAAGCTGAAATGACAATGGAACGTACCCCACTGAACGAAATTATCGAATGGCTTGACGGTGAATTCGCTGCACTCGGATCAGATACCCCAGAAGGTCTTCCTATCCGGAATTCACAGACATCAGAACTCGGTCGTCCGACTCGTGGTACTGCTCTTGCTTATCGTGCTCAAGTTCGTTTGTGGGCTGCCAGTCCATTATTCAACGGTAATCCCGACTACAAGAAATACAAAAACCCTAGTGGATCGTATATCTTTGATCAAGGGCCAGAAAATGACCCTAGCAAATGGGAAGCTGCCCGCGAAGCATTCGAGGATTTCTGGGAATTTAACGAAGCTAATAACGCATATGAACTGTATATCACCCGCAATACAGACGGTACAGTTGATGCAATGACCTCTTTGACCAATTTGTTCTTGTACGACGACGCTAATACAGAGCAGATTTGGTTCCGCCCATCACCTTTCCGTGATGATCCGAAACGTTATGAACGTCTTTGTATGCCCCGTGGTCAAGGAGGATTTGGTTGCTTGGGTATCACGAAGAACTGTGTAGACCGCTTCTTCATGGACAACGGATTACCTATTGACGCACAGGGTTCTGGCTATAAAGACAGCGGATTCTCTACTGAAGACTACTATGTAAAGGGCCAGACTGAATGGAACTTTGGTAATGAAGCGGGAACTCCGGGTATGGTAGCTGAAAAAGGAACCTTTAACCAATTCGTCGGTCGCGAACCTCGTTTCTATGTAGCGGTAAAATGGCACCGTAGATGGATGAAAGGGACTAACAGTACGCGTCACAGAACCAACTACGGCTTTAATGGTGCTGACGGTCCTGGAAACACATTTGACTATCCTCCTACAGGTATGCAGCCACACAAACGTGTAACACCTGATGCCAACCCGCAAGACTGGGGAACATCATTGAACCGTCCTTCGATGATTCTGCGTCTCGGTGAGATGTACCTCCAATATGCAGAAGTCTTGGCTGAATGCGGTAAAGATATGCCTAAGATCAAAGAATTGGTTAATGCTATTCGCGAACGTGCTGGTATTCCTTTGTATGGTGAAGGTCCTGATGCATTGCCCGAACCTTCTAGCTACGACGAATGGAAAGAAAAGATCCGCATGGAGCAAAATGCAGAATTGGCTCTTGAAGGTATTCAATACTTCAACTACCGTCGTTGGAAGATCGCTCACGTTGAATATGCAAAACAATTGGCTGGTTGGGATGTCATGGTGAATACCTTTAACAATAATTCGGATGATGCAGCTCCTAACATGGAAGAGTTCTACAAGGTAACTACAGCTCACACTATTCCTCGTATTTGGCCGAAGAAATTCTATTTGTGGCCTATCCACCAGAACTTCATCGACAATAACCCGAACTTGGTTCAGAACCCGGGTTGGTCAGATACTTTCGAATAGTAGTTATTCGAACAACAAAAAAAGAGGTTGCAGATATTCTGCAGCCTCTTTTTTTGTTATCTTAGGAAAGTACTATATTAGACTCGTAATTTATGTGCAGCAAATTGAAAATATCAAGTCTCATTCTATTAGGCCTTATATTGTTTAATCCGGGCACAACTACTGCACAACAATACAAAACAATTTGTATCTCGGAGAATGGACGGTTTCTTCAATACGAAGACGGCACACCTTTTTTCTATCTCGGAGATACGGCATGGGAACTATTTCACCGACTTAACAGAGAAGAAGCTGCACAATATCTCGAAGATCGTGCTCAAAAGGGATTCACCGTAATCCAAGCTGTCGCTCTTGCAGAACACGACGGGCTAAATGTCCCCAACGCATACGGCGACCTTCCATTCGACAATTACGACCCAACGATACCTGCAACACAAGAAGGTCCCAATAACGACTATTGGGATCATGTCGACTACATCGTAGAAAAGGCCAATTCGCTCGGGTTGTGGATGGGAATACTTCCGACATGGGGAAGATATTGGAAAGATGGTAATACACCTCTCTTCAATGAACAGAATGCCGAATCATACGGAGAATTCATCGCCAAGCGATACAAAGATGCGCAGGTCATTTGGATTCTGGGAGGCGATCGTAACATCGACAATGAAACGCAGAAAAGGATCATTCAGGCCATGGCTCGCGGCCTCGAACGAGGTGACGGAGGACGACACCTGATCACCTATCACCCCACCGGATGGTCGGGTTCAGCTCAATGGTTCCACAATGACCCCTTGTTCGATTTCAATATGCGCCAAAACGGACACGAAGTTGTATACGATCCTTATGCCCGCACACTCGACGACTATCTTCGCACGCCCGCAAAACCTGTAATTGATGGGGAACCCGTCTATGAAGATCATCCTATAGCTTTTCAGGCACCGAAACGCGGGCACTCAACCGCAGCTGATGTACGTGCTGCACTATATTGGGACCTTTTTAACGGAGCATGCGGACATACTTACGGCCACCACTCAATATGGCAAATGTATGACCCTGAAAAACGCCCGCCTCACAACATGCCTCTTCTCTCTTGGCACGCAGCCCTCGACGCCCCAGGCGCCAAACAAATGGTATACGGACGGAACCTGATCGAATCAAGACCTTACTTCACCCGAATACCAGCCCCAGACGTTATAATCGCTTCAGATGTACCCACAGCTATTCCCGGAGCCGGCTCCTACCGATTTACAGCCACTGCCGACACAGACGGCACATATATCATGGTATACGCTCCCATTGGTCGCAAGTTTACAGTCAAAACAAGCGGTATTCGGAGCGAAAGGCTACGAGCATGGTGGTACAACCCAAGAAATGGAAAAGCTGAAAAAATCGGTACATTTGACAATTCCGATTCAATGGAATTTATATCACCGACACCGGGTGAACACCTCGATTGGATACTGGTAATCGACGACGCACATAAAAAATATCCCGCACCTGGCAAAAAGATGTTCAATTAAACAACAAAATGTATTCCAGAACAAACAGTATACGTCTCTTCTCGTACATACCGTCGTAATATGCAGGGCTGAGCAGCACGCATACACATGGGAAAAAACAAACCTCCTGCATACTCCCACACGGCAAATATGTATCAATCGAACCTCAACATCATACGCCGGTCACAATACAAAAATCGCGGCACAATTACAATCGATTCACTAATCTCCGCACTCGTGGAATTTTCATTACACAAGACATAATCCACGCCGGAAGCACACTACATATCATCGCCTCTATCCGCGTATAAGGACCCGGATAACAAAAACAACGGCCCTTGAAAACAGCATGTATGGCTTTGGAAGCCACACTTTCAGCCGACTGCATTACGCCGAAACGCAATAGACGGCGACGCAATCGGGTTTCAAGCGCATAAAAAGGCGTATCAACCGCTGAAGGGAACACAGTGGTGATATGCACGCCCGATTCGCGCAATTCGTACCACAAAGAACGCCCAAAACTACGCAAATACGTTTTCGAGGCCGCATAGACCGAAATCGTCGGATAGGACATCCATGCCGTCACGGATGACATCAATACGACATACCCCCTACCCCGCGCAATCATGTCGGGTATAAAAAGCCGACACAATTCGGTCGGCACCATACAATGTAACGACACAACACGGTTGATCATCGTCATATCGGTATGGATCAACCGGCTGAACTGCAACAACCCGGCGTTGCTGACAACCATCCCCACCCGGATTCCCTTGCGTTTGATCTGGTCATACAAACGGGCAACAGCACTCTGTTCGGTAAGATCAGCGTAAACCGGGATAGCCTCGACCCCAAACCGTCCTTTAAGCTCCTCTGTCACCGAGATGTTGTCGTCCGCACGATTACTTACCACCAGGATATTCCATCCCTGAGCAGCCAATTGCCGTGCATAAGCCAAACCGATTCCCGACGACGCCCCGGTAATCAACGCAAACTCTTCCATATCCGATTCGAATATAGGTCTGTAAGACCCCGTAGAATCATGACCTGACAAAATTCCTGATCTAAATTGCAGCACCTGCGCCACGCAAGTTTCCCTCACGATAAACCGCAGGTATCGAATAAAAAGCGACTGACGGCTCTCACCCGGTAAGTTATTCATTGCGAGGTCCTGTCGTTGGACCATGCACGACCAATGTGCCATCGGGCATAATCTCCATCCGATCGATAAACACGACACGTTCATCCCCCGTATCGGCAGTCCGCCCGTGATACACACAATACATGGCTCCATCCGGCAGGGTCACAACACTATTATGCCCAGTCCCGGTCACAATGCCTCCCTTCTCGACATTCTTTTCCAACACGGGATTATTGGCCGCTTTCGTATAGGGCCCGAGAGGACTCTTCGCGGTCGCATACCCCACCGCATAATTTTTACCTCCGAAGAAATTGGCCGAATACATCATATAATACGTATCTCCCCGTTTGAACGTCACCGAACCCTCAGTCCATCGGCGATTCACCTCACCCGAAGTGACTGAACGACTCTCCCACTCACTCTGCGCATCGTCCATCTTAGTCGGTGGCTGTAACAACAGTACGGGTTCGCCGATCACACCGCTGAAATCGGGTTTGAGAGCAACTCCATATATCCAACTCTCTTCGATCTCATCGAACATACCCTGCTCACGCGCCCAATCGGCAACCTCGCTCTCTACCGGGTGCTTGTAACAACAGCGTGAAAAATAGAGATAACACTTGCCATCCTCATCGCAAAACACATTCGCATCGATAATCGGATAACCCGGATCGAATAACGGACCGGAGCTCAGTTCACGGAACGGACCGGCCGGCGTATCTGCCACCGCAACACCGATCCGAAAGTTTTCGAGCTCACCGGTCGGATTCTCGCGCCAATCGGCACTGAAAAACATATAATATTTTCCATCGCGCTCATACACCTCTGGAGCCCAGAAATTCGCAACGGCCCACGACGAATCGGTATTCCCTGCGTACACTTGCCCCAAGGACTCCCATGTATTCAGGTCGGGCGAAACATAGGCCATAAAACCATCGGCAACACCTCCCGTACCATACATATAAAAATTCCCGTCCGAAGCCCGAAGAATATACGGGTCCCCCAACGCAATAGGTAACGGATTCTCGACAACCAGCGCCTTTGGTTGTGATGCACAAGCCCCCAACCAAAGGGCCGCAACAAGGATCATAACATTTTTCATCTTCATATATTTTAAAATTTATTATTCTGTTACATCCGATACAAAAATAAACGTTTTCTTTACCTGATCAACGAGTCAATATATAATATTTCACTCCGGAATCATGACGATCGATCAGATACCGGGGAGAGTCGTAGTGTTTACCCTCATATCGTACCAGATAACCGGCTCTCGCTTCGGGTGTAACCGCATAAAAACCATGTGGGGCGATCTC
>CASDSC010000243.1 GCA_949283215.1 uncultured Alistipes sp.
CGACGCATCTTTTTTCTTATCCATCTCGAGTGCCCGAACCAATTTGCGGTATTCAACTCCTGACTCAAGCGGCAAACCCATACGACTCAGCACCGTTTTGATCCGTTCGGCATCCGAGGGTTCCAACAACCCGCGACGGACCGAAAGATCAGCAATCATCGCCAATCCAATCGACACCGCCTCTCCATGCAAAAACTCGCGACTGGTCTTCTCCACGGCATGCGCAAAAGTATGACCCAAATTGAGTTTCTTACGTTCCCCCGACTCCCGCTCATCGGCTTCAACAATGCGTGCTTTGACACTGACTGCCCCCGTAATGATTCGACGTAAAAGCACGGGATCATTACGGAATTCCGCGAACTCATGTTGCTCGAACAGCTCAAACAAGGACCGGTCCGCAATAAGGCCCGACTTGATGATTTCGGCCAAACCCGCCCTAAACTCCCTATCCGGCAGGGTACGGAGCAACGAAGTGTCACACAGAACAAAATCGGGCTGATTGAACGTTCCGACCATATTCTTATACCCATCTACATTGACCCCGTTTTTGCCACCCACACTGGCATCGACCTGAGCCAATAACGTAGAGGCCACAAAACCAAAACGAAGTCCCCGCATATAGGTCGAAGCCACAAAGCCTGCCACATCGGTCACAATTCCACCGCCGATACCCACAATGAAACATTTTCGATCGATCCCGCGTGCCAATAACTCACTATACAAATTCGAAACAGTGATGAGCGTCTTGTTGGTTTCCCCCATACCGATCAGGATATGCTCGTATCGATTGATCAGATCAGGATACCGACGATGTACATTCGCATCCGTAATGACCACAACCCTGCGATCCGGCAACAGGGTGGGCAAATCAGACAAAACATCACCGATTGCCACTGTCGAAAAAGTACCATCCGAACGACGGACCTTGATTATATCTTTCATAATTTTTGTTTTCGAGGGTTTACATACAAGAACAAGAAATACCAGCCTCCGAATAAATCGAACAAATATAGCGGATTTAACGCATTGTTTTGTACCTTTGTGGCCTAAATAGAGTTGAAAAAAATGCAAAAATTACGCAACATCGCGATCATTGCCCATGTCGACCATGGAAAAACCACATTGGTCGACAAGATGATCTATCAGGGGAATCTGGTGCGCGGCGAGGAGAAAAACGGAGAACTGATCCTCGACAACAACGACCTGGAACGCGAACGAGGTATTACAATCCTTTCAAAGAACGTTTCGGTACTGTACAAAGATTACAAAATCAATATCATCGACACCCCGGGCCACTCCGATTTCGGAGGAGAGGTAGAGCGGGTGCTCAATATGGCAGATGGTGTGCTGCTGCTGGTCGACGCGTTCGAGGGCACGATGCCCCAGACGCGTTTCGTTTTGCAAAAGGCGCTCGCCTTGGGCAAAAAGCCTATCGTCGTGGTCAACAAGGTCGACAAACCCAATTGCCGTCCCGAAGAAGTATATGAACAGGTATTCGACCTGATGTTCACGCTCAACGCCACGGAAGACCAGCTTGACTTCAAAACCATATACGGAAGCGCCAAACAAGGATGGATGTCTTACAAATGGAATGAACGCACGGACAGCATCACCCCGCTGCTCGATGCGATCATCGACGATATTCCTGCCCCGGAAATCGCTGAAGGAACACCGCAATTACTGATCACCTCTCTCGAATATTCGCCTTATGTGGGTCGGATTGCCATCGGCAAACTCACTCGAGGCACACTCAAGGCTGGAATGCCTGTAACCCTCGCCAAACGTGACGGTGTCACGATGATCAAAACCCGGATCAAGGACCTCATGGTTTTTGAAGGATTGGGCAAAACGAAGGTTGACGAGGTACAATGTGGCGAAATATGTGCCATCGTCGGTATCGACGGTTTTGAAATTGGTGACACGATTTGCGATGCTGAAAATCCAGAACCGCTGCCGCCGATCGCTATCGACGAACCGACCATGAGCATGTTGTTTACAATCAACGACTCTCCATTCTTCGGACGAGACGGAAAATACGTCACCTCCCGACACATCAAAGAACGTCTTGACCGTGAATTGGAAAAAAATCTTGCCCTGCGTGTCGAGCCGGGGGCTTCGGCCGACAGTTTCATCGTGTACGGACGTGGCGTGCTCCATCTTTCGGTCCTCATCGAAACGATGCGTCGTGAGGGGTATGAATTGCAAGTCGGTCAACCCCGGGTCATCATCAAAGAGATTGACGGCGTAAAATGCGAACCGATCGAAGAATTGACAATCGATATTCCGGAAGAATATTCGGGGAAAGCCATCGAGATGGTTACCAA
>CASDSC010000244.1 GCA_949283215.1 uncultured Alistipes sp.
CAATCTGTTCGACAACATCGGGTTGCAGGGCACATCCGTCAAACGCGACCTCTCGAAAATCGAAACGATCAAATCGTTTCCATCCAACATCGTCGTACGTTCACTCCTGTCGGCCCAGCATACGGAAGCAGGGGGCAGGCTGCCGCTCTCGCTCGACGTAACGACCAATCTCGTGCTACTGCCTCGAGAACCGATGAAACCACGATTCGCCGACGATCGGGTCGGACTCTTCACCACAGCCCATCTCTACTATCGAGACAACCAACAAAAGGCCGAGGAGCGTGAATTTGTCAACCGTTGGCGGCTCGAACCGCGTCCCGAGGACGTGGAACGATACAAACGGGGCGAACTGGTCGAACCGGCCAAACCCATCGTATTCTATATCGACCCATCGACCCCACCACAATGGGTACCCTATATCATGAAAGGCATTGTCGAATGGCAGGTCGCTTTCGAAGCGGCCGGATTCAAAAATGCAATTCAGGCCCGTGAAGTCTCTGCCGACGACCCCGATTTCGATATCGACGACGTCAACTATTCGGCCATCACCTATGCGGCTTCGGAACAAGCCAATGCAATGGGACCTTCGGTTGTCGACCCGCGCTCGGGTGAGATCATCGAGGCCGACGTCATCTGGTGGCACAATGTCATGAGCCTACTGCACGCATGGATCCGAGTGCAGACCGGGGCTGTCGATCCAGGCGCTCGCGGCAACACCTTGTCCGAAGCGGACATGGGCAACGCCATCCGGTTCGTCTCATCGCACGAGGTGGGACACAGCCTCGGGTTGAAACACAACATGGGGGCTTCGTATTCGGTCCCTGTCGACTCGCTCCGTTCGAAAAGTTTTACAGACAATGGCGGCGGTACAGCCAGCTCGATCATGGACTATGCACGGTTCAACTACGTCGCCCAGCCCGAAGACAGCGTAACCGCCCTCTATCCGGTAATCGGCACCTATGACAAACACGCCATCCGGTGGGCATACACCTGGCTCGACACCGACTCACCCTACGAAGAATTGCCCACCCTCAACGGATGGCTGCGCGAACACGAAAATGATCCTGCCTATTGGTACGGCGAGCAATCGAGCGAGGGGATCGATCCTCGGTCGCAAAGCGAAGACCTCGGTGACGACGCCGTGGAAGCCAGCCTGTACGGATTGAAGAACCTGAAACGGATCGTACCCCGTATCGTCGACTGGACAGCCTCCGAGGGAGAACTGCACTACGATGCGGGGCGCCTGCTGATGGCTGTCGTTTCGCAATGGAAGATGTATGCCGACCACGTGAAGATGAACATCGGCGGTTTTTATCTCAACAATATCGTGGCAGGTCAGACAGGGGAGCGCTATGTGCCCGTGCCGGCCGACATACAACGTAAAGCCATGCGCTACCTGCTTGACGAGGTATGCACTGTTCCCGAATGGCTGTTCGATGCCCCTGTGTGGCGTACCAGCTATGCTCTGCGCGATTCGCCCGTCGGACTGATCGAATATGCACCTTACAACCTCGCCCGAAACCTGCAATACGACATTCTGTATTGGTTGCTCGACGACGCTCGGTTGCAACGCATGTTCGAAACCGAGGCACTTCTCGGACGCGACGAGGCCTATACGGTCGAGGAGATGCTCGGAGATCTAACCGAGGCTTTGTTTGCCAAGACCCGTGCCGGCAAAAACCTTTCGCTATACGAACGGATGACCCAAAAAAACTACCTCGATGCACTGATCGTCTCGTCGAACAAAACGATGGAGAAAACAACCAAACGAGGCGGGCTGCATGCAGTGTGCACAGATGGCTGCACGTTGATGATGCGTGCGCCGGAAGTGGTCCCCGAACTGGAAACCCCGGAACGCCCCGGCGACCAGATTCAAACCAACCGTTCATACAGCCAGATGAATCGCACAAGTGAAACCGCTTCGGCCAAAAGGGGTGAAATGGAACGGATTCTGCGCATGATCGAACGCCGCCGCAACAGTGGCGACACCGCAACGCAAAACCATTACACCGACCTGATTCTCCGAATCCGCGAAGCCCTGCAAATACAGTAAAACCTGACTCGCCATTCCAAATAACCTACTGGCCGAAACAACGCCCCCATCCGACGAAGTAATCAAAATAATTGAACGAAAAAGCATGAGAACATTGTTTACCTTCTTGATCCTGTGGCTACCACTTACGGTCCTGGGTCAAAGTCCGACCCGGACGATCAAAGGTGAAATCCGCGATCTGAACGACGGCACACCGTTGATAGGAGCAACGGTATTCATCGCCCCGAGCGAAACCCAGGCCAAGGATTACAACCCGCAAGGCACCGTGGCCGATAACCAGGGACGTTTCTTACTGACCCTACCCTCGAATGTTTCCAAAGTCATCGTCAGCTATATCGGATATGAAGACCAAACGATCGATATCACGGATAAAAGCGACTTTACCATCCGGCTCAAACCCAGTGTCAACGAAATGGATGAGGTCGTGGTTACTGGATACCAGAAAATCGAAAAACGCAAATTGACCTCTTCGATCGCCCAGATCAAAATGGACGATATCAAACAAACCGGCACGGCCAGTGTCGATCAGATGTTACAAGGTCAACTGGCCGGCGTACTGGCGGTACCGACCAACGGAGCTCCCGGAGCGGCCAGCAAAATCCGCGTTCGCAGCACCGCAACCCTCAACGGAAATGAAGACCCCCTTTGGGTACTCGATGGCATGCCGCTCGAAGGCAACGACATACCCAAAGATTACGACAGCAAGGAGAATCTCGAGAATCTCCGCACCATGTCGATCGCAGGTTTGAACCCCGACGACATCGAAGACATCACGGTCCTTAAGGATGCAGCCGCAACGGCCATTTACGGTGCCCGTGCAGCCAACGGCGTCATCATCATCACCACAAAAAACGGCCGTCGGAACACGGGACCCACGATCAACGTATCGGCCGCGACATTCATCACGGCCCGACCCAACATGGACAAACTCAACCTAATGAACGCCTCGCAGAAGGTCGACTTCGAACTCGGACTGGCGGCCAATCCCCGCCTCACCTACCTAAGCGCACAAGGGGCCGTCTCCCGTATCCTGAGACAATACAACCAGCTCGATGCGTTACGTACAGGGGGATTGGACGCGATATCGGCCGAAGCCCGCGAGGCGATCGACAAACTCCGCACGGCAGGGACCGACTGGGCCAAAGAGATATACCGGCCGACGATCAACCAACAATACAGCCTGAGCGTATCGGGCGGTGGCAACAAGGCCGGATATTACTTCTCGGCCGGGTATTTCAATGAACAAGGTACGACGAAAAAAACCGGATTCAACCGCTTCAACCTGACCTTGAAAACCGATTTCGACATCCACCGCAAAGTAAAGGCCGGAGTCGCGATGTTCGCCACACAAAGCGTCAATTCGTCCTACCTGTCCGATGCCGACAGCTTCACCAACCCGAACAACTACCTGCGCACGGTCAACCCCTACCTCGAAGCGTACGACGCCATGGGCAATTACATCTACGATCCCGACATGATGTATCAGCAACGCAGCGACCAGCCGCTCGATTTCAACGTTCTCGAAGAGATGAACAACACGCGGTACGAACTCAAAAAACGAATGCTCAACTCGATCTTCGACATTACCTACCGCCCGGCCGACTGGTTGAAATTCACCACCCAGCTCGGGTTGCAGGTCGAAAACTCGGCCACTGAAAAGTTTGCCGACAAGAGCACCTATTTCGTACGGAAATATGCGCTGGATTCCGAAACACAAGGCAAAATATGGCTCCCCGACGGAGGCATTATCCAGAACGACCACAACGACATGTCGCAATACAACTGGAAAGCCCAGGGAGAATTCAACAAAGCCTTCAACCGCGTGCATGAAATCGACGTAATGCTCGGCCTCGAAATGCGTGGCAACACCAGTTCGAACATCCACACCAAAGGATTCGGGTTCGACCCCAAAACACTGACCACCAAACCGATCTATTTCCCCGACGGTTCATCGAAAGCCACGGAGAGCCGGTTCCGCCAATATATCAACTCCTTCAGCGAAAACCGCTATCTCTCCTATTTCGCCACCGCATCGTACACGTATGACAATCGCTATACGTTCTACGGCAGTATGCGATACGACGGTTCGAACCTGTTCGGCGTAGACCCCAAATACAAATTCACACCGCTCTGGTCGGCATCCGGAGCCTGGAGCATCCACCGCGAAAAATGGCTGCAGGACGTCAACTGGTTGTCGAACCTGAAACTACGCCTTTCATACGGCCTGCAAGGAAACGTCGACCGCAACACCTCGCCCTACATCATCGGGTCATGGGGCAATACGACCGTACTGCCGGGCGGTACCAACGAACCGTCGATCAACGTCACCTCGCCCCCCAACCAGAACCTGCGGTGGGAAACAACGGCCACCTGGAACGTCGGTCTCGACGTGGGGGTATTCGACGACCGGCTGAACCTCGTTGCTGAAGCGTACCACCGGGTCAGCGACAACCTGATCGGCGTACAAGCCATCCCGACTGAGAACGGATTCAACTACACGATGACCAATTACGGCAAAATCACCAACAAAGGTTTCGAAATTTCGCTGGCCTCGGTCAACATCCTGACCCCCGACTTCCGATGGGAAACCAACTTCAACATCGCCCACAACAAAGGAATCGTCAACAGAATCGATATCCGCGAAAATGAATTTTTCCCCTCGAAGGTGGGTTATTCACCCAATGCCGTATTCGGGGTCAAAACAGCCGGACTCGACGAGGAGGGTATGCCCCTGTTCTGGAAAGGCGACAAAATAGTTCCCTTCGAAGAGTTCTTCAACGTCACCGTCGAGGACATCTGGGGAATGAAATTCACCAGCACTGACTACTCGCCCGCAGCCGTACGGGAACGTCTCACCTATATGGGCGATGCCGATCCGAAATTCCTGGGCGGTATGACAAACCGGTTCTTTTACAAAAACTTCGACCTCACCATCGGATTGAGTTTCATCCTGAACCAGACCGTGACGCGTCAGCCGTTCTATACCCCTTCGCGCACCAACCCGGGACAGAACTACACGACCGATGTGTTCGACATCTGGTCGCCGTCCAATCCGAACGGTATCTACCCGATGATCCCGGGCGCATGGGACGACATATTCTCAGATCCCGACCGGCAAGGCTTGCTCTACACGGTATTCGAAGACGATCCCATCGGGCTATACAACTATTTCGACACCTGGATCAAAAAGATCAGCTACGTCCGTGTCAATACAATCCGGCTGGGCTATTCACTGCCCGACGCCGCATTGCGCAAACTCCGCGTCGCTGCACTCCGCATCCATTTCGAAGCACGTAACCCCTTCGTCTTCGGCAGC
>CASDSC010000245.1 GCA_949283215.1 uncultured Alistipes sp.
AATATTCTCGTCGCTCCAATCCTGAACCTTGACATCGTAGCTCACCTGAGCCTTGTCAAGAATTGCACGAGCCGTGCTCCGACCGATACCGTAAATATAGGTCAGGCCGATCTCGCCTCTTTTGTTCTTGGGTAAACCTACACCAACTATACGTGCCATAAATTCGTGTCTCTTTTAAAATTTAACTACCCCTGGCGCATTTTGAGTTTAGGATTCTTCTTGCAGATCACATACAGTCTGCCTTTGCGCTTGACGATCTTGCAATCCTCGCTTCTCTTTTTAATAGAGGCTTTTACTTTCATTTCTGTTGTCGGTTTATTTGTACCTGAACGAGATACGTCCCTTACTCAAATCGTAGGGAGACATCTCTACCTTTACTTTATCTCCAGGAAGAATTTTGATGTAGTGCATCCGCATCTTTCCTGAAATATGAGCGGTAATCACGTGACCGTTGTCTAGTTCTACGCGAAACATCGCATTAGACAACGCCTCAATGATTGTACCGTCCTTTTCGATAGCAGTTTGCTTTGCCATAGAGTCTTACTGTTGCTGTTGTTTAATCGCCTGTTCGATAATACCGTAATCCGACAAAACCAACGGGCCGTCTTTTGTGATTGCCACCGCATTCTCATAATGGGCCGACGGTTTACGATCCCTGGTACGAACCGTCCATCCGTCGCGCTCAAATACTACTTGTTTCGTACCCATATTGATCATCGGTTCAATACAAATCACCATTCCTTCCTTCAGAAGAGGACCACGACCACGTGCCCCGTAGTTAGGCACTTCCGGCTCTTCGTGCATCCGGCGGCCGAGACCATGTCCGACCAATTCGCGAACCACTCCGAAACCATGTCGTTCGGCATGTTCCTGCACCGCAGCCGCAATATCACCTATACGATTTCCGACCTTGGCCTGTGCGACCCCTTTATAAAGGGCTTCCTTGGTGACTTTCAGAAGTTCAGCTGTTTTATCAGCAATCTTCCCCACAGCAAAGGTATAAGCTGTATCCCCATAAAATCCCTTCATAAACGTGCCGCAGTCTACCGACACAACATCCCCTTCTTTCAACGCATAATCCGAAGGTATCCCGTGTACAACCTGTTCATTAACCGATACGCAAAGCGTATTAGGGTAACCGTTATACCCGAGAAAGCCAGGAAGAGCACCGTGCGAGCGGATAAAATCCTCCGCTATCCGATCCAATTCGAGTGTCGTAATGCCTGGTTTCATATAACCGGCCAGTTCTGCAAGTGTTTGTGAAACCAACACGTTGTTCTCACGCAGCAACTCGATCTCTTCCGTTGTCTTCAAATGTATCATCTTCTTCGTAAAAACTCGCAGTCTGCAACTTTACGATCTACCCGTAATACGACCGGTTTTCATCAAACCATCGTAATGACGGAGAAGTAGATAGCTTTCTATCTGTTTGAGAGTGTCAAGAATAACACCTACAAGGATCAACAGTGAAGTACCACCATAAAACAAGGCGAACTGTTGATTCACTCCTAAAATCGAAGCAAATGCAGGCAAAATAGCCACGATTGCCAAGAAAATAGAACCAGGAAGAGTAATTCTTGTCATGATGGTATCGAGATAATCGACAGTTTTCTTACCCGGTTTGATTCCAGGAATAAAACCACCGTTACGCTTCATATCGTCTGCCATCATATTCGGATTGACCGTGATCGCTGTATAGAAATAGGTAAAGGCGATCACCAAAATACCAAACACGAGGTTGTACCAGAAACCGTTCGTGTTACTGAATGTAGCTGCAAGACCTTGCGTTGCTTCAAATTTATTGAAAACAATCGGGATAAACATCAATGCCTGAGCAAAGATGATCGGCATCACGCCAGCTGCATTGATCTTGAGCGGAATATACTGACGAACACCGCCGTATTGTTTGTTACCCACAATACGTTTGGCATACTGTACGGGGATTTTCCGCACGGCCTGTACCAAACCGATCGTTGCGGCAAATACCACGAACAGCATCACCAACTCGACCACGAGCATCATAGGACCACCGACTTGGTCGGTAAACCGCGAATTGACCTCTGCGATCAGGGCATGCGGCAAACGAGCTACGATACCGACCATAATGATCAACGACACACCGTTGCCAATTCCTTTATCGGTAATCTTTTCTCCAAGCCACATCACAAACATGGTTCCTGCAATCAGAACAGTTACCGCGGTGACGGTAAACAAGAAACTACTTGGACTCAGCACGTAAGCTGCATCGGGCAGTTGCATACGCAAGTTGGCCAAATAAGCCGGACCTTGCAACAACAACACACCGATAGTCAAGTACCTTGTCCATTGGTTAATTTTGCGGCGCCCACTCTCACCCTCTTTCTGCAGCTTTTGGAAATAAGGCACTACGATACCCAACAGCTGGATTACGATCGAGGCCGAGATGTATGGCATGATACCCAATGCAAAAATCGACGCATTGCTGAAAGCACCTCCAGAGAAGATGTTGAGCAGACCCAAAAGTCCGTTTCCACTCACCTGTTGTTCGAGTTGCCCGAGCGCCTCGGGATTCAAGCCGGGAATCACCACAAAACATCCCAATCTATATATAAGAAGAAGTCCTAAGGTATAGAGGATTCTCTTCCTTAGTTCTTCTATCTTAAATATATTCTTTATGGTTTCGATTAGTTTCTTCATTGCGCGGGCAATTAAAGTGTGATTGCTTTACCCTGCTGAGCTTCGATAGCTGCTGCTGCCGACTTCGAAAATGCGTGAGCCGTCACTTCGAGCGCCTTGGTCAACGTACCGTTACCCAGAATCTTCACCCGGTCATTTTTCGACACAAAACCGGCTTCGATCAGTGTATCCACAGAAATTGCTGTCAATCCTTGCTTAGCAGCCAGATCTTCAAGTGCTGAAAGATTGATCCCTTTATATTCCACACGCTTCAGGTTCTTGAAGCCGAATTTCGGAAGACGACGCTGCAGTGGCATCTGACCTCCTTCGAAACCGATCTTCGACGAATAACCCGAACGCGATTTGGCACCTTTGTGCCCGCGAGTCGACGTTCCGCCATGACCCGAACCCGGGCCACGACCGATCCGTTTCTCTTTCTTCGTAGACCCTTCTGCGGGTTTTAAATTGCTGAGATTCATCGTCTGATTACTATAATGAATTTAACATCTCTTTTATTTCTCCACTTTCACAAGGTGTTTTACCTTGTCCAGCATCCCCAGAATGATGGCCGAATCTTCATGTTCAACGGTCTGATTCATCTTCCGGAGTCCCAACGCGTCGAGGTTCTTTTTCTGCTGTGCAGAAGCCCCGATACGGCTTTTGATCTGCGTGATTTTCAGTTTTGCCATCGTCTCGTGGTTTATCCGTTAAACACTTTATCCATCGAAATTCCCCGCACCTGAGCCACGCTGTATGCATCGCGCAATTCGAGCAATGCAGCTACCGTTGCTTTTACAAGGTTATGAGGATTCGACGATCCTTTACTCTTCGCCAGCACGTTTTTCACGCCTACGCTTTCCAGTACGGCACGCATGGCACCACCGGCGATGACACCGGTACCGGGAGCTGCCGGACGGATCATAACCTGTGACCCACTATAACGAGCTTCTTGTTTGTGAGGAATTGTTCCTTTGAGTACAGGGATCTTAACCAAATTTTTCTTTGCATCCTCGACGCCCTTGGCAATCGCTGAAGTAACTTCACTGGCTTTACCCAGACCGTAGCCTACCACTCCGTTTTCGTTACCCACTACTACGATGGCCGAAAAACTGAATGTACGACCACCTTAGGTCACTTTCGTAACACGCTGAATGCTTACCAAACGGTCTTTCAGCTCGAGGTCGCTGGTTCTTACCTTCTTTATGTTCGTATTTGACATAGTCGCTTAGAATTTAAGGCCGCCTTCACGGGCAGCGTCAGCTAACATTTTTACTCTTCCGTGGTACAGGTATCCGTTGCGGTCGAAAGCCACTTCGGAAATTCCTTTTGCGAGCGAACGTTCAGCAGCCAGTTTACCGACCAAAGCTGCCACCTGAGTTTTATTCAACCCAGCAGCTTTCTCAGCTACTTCTTTATCTCTGGATGAAGCGGCAACCAAAGTAACTCCTTTGACATCGTCGATCATCTGCACGTAAATCTGCTTGTTGCTTCTGAACACAGACATGCGGGGACGTTCTGCCGTACCGCTTACGATCTTGCGGATACGCATCTTGATCCTCTCTCTTCTTTCTATCTTATTCAATGCCATAACTTGTGCGATTTAACTATTTAGCGTTAGCAGACTTACCGGCTTTGCGACGGAGCTGTTCGCCAACAAACTTAATACCTTTGCCCTTGTACGGCTCCGGTTTGCGCAGCGAGCGGAGTTTGGCAGCCACCTGACCGATGAGCTGTTTGTCCGTGCTCTTGAGCGTCACAATCGGGTTACCTTTCTTTTCGGTTTGTGCCTCGACCTTCACTTCGGGAGGAAGTTGGATATGAATATCATGCGAATATCCGAGACTCAGTTCCAAAAGCTGACCTTTGGCTTCGGCTTTGAATCCGACGCCGACCAGTTCCTGTTTGATGGTGTAGCCTTCCGATACGCCGACAACCATATTGTGGATCAATGCACGATACAAACCGTGCAACGAACGGTGACGGGGTTGATTGGTAGGACGCTCCACTGTCAATACATTTCCCTCTACTTTAACGGTGATATCAGGATCAACTTTCTGATTCAGCGTTCCCAGAGGTCCTTTCACGCTGACCACGTTATCCGAGCCGACCGTTACGGTCACCCCGGCGGGCAGGTTTACAGGCAATTTTCCTATTCTTGACATTATTGATAAGGTATTTTAATTAGTAAACGTAGCAAAGTACTTCACCTCCGACATTTTCCTGGCGAGCTTTCTTGTCAGTCATTATGCCTTTGGAGGTCGAAAGAATCGCGATTCCCAAACCATTCAGTACGCGAGGCATCTCATCTACGCTCGCATAACGACGCAAACCGGGACGGCTCACGCGTTTGAGATTCTTGATTGCATTGGTTTTTGTCTCCGGGTGGTATTTCAGCGCGATCTTGATCGTTTTGTGACCTTTCTCGTCCGTATCCACCTTGTAAGCGAGGATATAACCCTGTTCATACAGAATCTTGGTTATCTCCACCTTCATTTTCGATGCGGGAGCTTCAACCACTTTGTGGTTGGCTTTCACCGCGTTTCTAACACGTGTTAGAAAATCTGATATAGGATCAGTCATGTGAATATGAATTAAATAAAAAGTTGTCTACCAGCTTGCTTTCTTCACGCCAGGAATGAGACCTTTCGACGCCATCTCCCGGAATTGGATACGGCTGATACCGAACAGGCGCATATAACCTTTTGGACGACCGGTCAGTTTGCAACGATTGTGCAGACGGATCGGATTCGAATTGCGCGGTAATTTAGCCAGTCCGGCATAGTCTCCGGCTTCCTTAAGCGCTGCACGTTTGGCTGCATAACGTTCAACCAGTTTGAGGCGTTTCACCTCGCGTGCCTTCATTGATTCTTTTGCCATCTCTATCGATTAGTTCTTTTTGTTTGCATTCTTGAACGGCAGGCCGAACTGTTTGAGCAGTGCGTAAGCCTCTTCATCGGTCTTGGCGGTGGTTACGAACGTAATCTCCATCCCCAGAATTTTTGTAATTTTGTCGATATCGATTTCCGGGAAAATGATTTGCTCTGTCACACCCAGCGTATAATTGCCGCGACCGTCGAACTTTTCGTTGATACCTTTAAAGTCGCGAATACGCGGCAAGGCAACTGCGATCAGACGTTCGAGGAACTCGTACATACGATCAGAACGAAGCGTCACACGCACACCGATCGGCATTCCTTTACGGAGCTTAAAGTTCGAAATATCTTTTCTCGACTTCGTCTGAACAGCTTTCTGACCGGTAATTACGCTCAATTCCTGCTGAGCCACCTCGATTAGTTTCTTGTCGGCAACGGCCTGTCCCATACCCTGGTTGATCACGATCTTTTCGAGTTTGGGCACCTGCATAACGCTTTTATAGCCGAATTCCTTCACAAGGGCAGGCACCACCTGCTCCTTGTACGTAGTTTTCAATGTAGGTACGTAAGCCATTATTTGATTTCCTCCCCGGATTTTTTAGCGTAACGAACTAATTTACCTTTGTCATTCTCCCGGCGTCCTACACGGGTTGGTTTCCCACCTTTCGGATCGAGAGGCAACAAATTCGAAATGTGGATCGGAGACTCTTTCTTCACGATACCACCTTGGGGATTTTTGGCATTGGGCTTGGTATGTTTCGACACCATGTTCACGCCTTCGACGATCGCACGGTTCTTGTCAACCAGGACCTCAAGCACTTTGCCTTGCTGACCTTTGCTGTCACCGGCCATGACTTGCACCATGTCCCCTTTTTTGATATGTAATTTCACTGACATCTTTCGTCGTTGTTTATGGTTACAATACTTCAGGTGCGAGCGAGATGATCTTCATGTATTGATCACGCAACTCACGGGCTACAGGGCCGAAAATACGAGTGCCTCTCATCTCACCTTGGTTGTTGAGCAACACCACGGCGTTATCGTCGAAACGGATATAAGATCCGTTGGTGCGTCTGATCTCCTTTTTCGTTCTGACTACAACGGCTTTCGAAACGGTACCCTTCTTCATATCGCCAGAAGGAGTTGCGCTCTTGACCGTGACCACGATCTTGTCACCGATCGACGCATAGCGTTTGCCAGTACCGCCCAGCACGCGGATGCACAATACTTCTTTCGCCCCGCTGTTGTCTGCGACTACCAGTCTACTTTCTTGTTGTATCATGACTATTTAGCTCTTTCAATGATTTCTACTAATCTCCAACGCTTGGTTTTGCTCAGGGGACGGGTCTCCATGATCTTTACGGTATCACCCGGGTTGCAGGTGTTCGTATCGTCTTGGGCCACAAATTTAGTGGTTTTATTGACAAATTTACCATAAATCCCGTGTTTTACCTTTCTTTTCACAGCGACTGTGATGGATTTCTCCATTTTATTGCTCACAACCACCCCGATTCTTTCTTTTCTGAGATTTCTTTCCATGGGTAATTAACTTTTTGCGTTTTGTTTCTGTCCCAGAATAGTGAGCATACGCGCAATATTTCTGCGGGCTTTTTTGATTGTGGTCGGATTCTCCACCGGAGAGATCGCATGATTGACCTTGAGTTTTGCCAATTCGGCTTTCTCTGCGTCAACGCGTTCGATGATCTCGGCTACGGAGAGTTCTTTTATTTCAGAAGTTTTCATGTCGGCTTAGTTTGAATTTTCAGTGTAGTCCCTGCGGACGATGAATTTGGTCGTGATCGGGAGTTTCTGTGCACCGAGACGGAGTGCTTCTTTTGCAACCTCCAGCGATACACCTTCTGCCTCGATCAGAATACGACCCGGAGTAACCGGAGCCACGAAACCTTCGGGCGATCCTTTACCTTTACCCATACGTACTTCTGCCGGTTTTTTCGTAATCGGCTTATCGGGGAAGATGCGGATCCAGATCTGACCTTCACGTTTCATGTAACGCACGATTGCCTGACGGGCTGCTTCGATCTGACGACCCGTGATCCACGACGAATCCAGGGCTTTAATGCCGAACGAACCGAATGCAAGTTGATTACCTCTTTGAGCGAGACCCTTCATGCGGCCTTTCTGCATTCTTCTAAACTTGGTCTTTTTTGGCTGTAACATCTTATTATCGCATTAAAGAGTCCTACTTATTGTTTTTTCTTCTGTCGCCGCCACGGCCACCGCGATCACCGCGTTCGCCACGGCCGCCACGAGGACGTCCGCCGCCATGGCCACCTTGAGCAGCAGCATTGGCACTTACACCGGCAATCTCAAACAGATCGCGTTTCTCAAACACCTCGCCATTGCAAATCCACACTTTAATTCCAAGCAGACCGACTTTAGTCAGCGCTTCAGCCAGTGCGTAATCAACATCGGCACGGAATGTATGCAGCGGAATACGACCTTCCTTGTAAGTTTCGCTGCGGGCCATCTCGGCACCACCTACACGACCCGAGATCTGGATCTTGATACCTTCAGCTCCCATACGCATTGTCGAAGCGATCGTTGTCTTCACGGCACGACGGTAGGAGATACGGCCTTCGAGCTGACGTGCGATGTTATTTGCGACGATCACTGCGTCGATTTCAGGACGTTTTACCTCGAAGATATTGATCTGAACCTCTTTACCGGTCAGTTTTTTCAACTCCTCTTTCAATTTGTCCACTTCCTGGCCCCCTTTACCGATAATAATACCGGGACGAGCAGTCGAGATAGTGACAGTAACGAGTTTGAGTGTACGTTCAATGACGATTTTCGAAATGCTTGCCTTAGCCAGACGGGCATTCAAATACTCACGAATCTTGGCATCTTCGACCAGTTTGCTCGAAAAATCCTTTCCGCCATACCAATTGGAATCCCAACCGCGTACGATACCAAGTCTGTTTGCTATTGGATTAACTTTCTGTCCCATCTGTCGTTAGTTTTTTGCTTCGTTAACCACCATTTTGTCCACCACGATCGTCACGTGGTTCGAACGCTTGCGGATCCGGTGTGCACGGCCCTGAGGCGCTGCCTGAATCCGTTTGAGCATCCGGCCTCCGTCTACAAAGACCTCTTTGACACACAACTTATTGTCTTCGAGACGTTGACCTTCGTTTTTCGCCTCCCAGTTGGCGATCGCCGAACGCAGCAGTTTTTCCAGTTTAATCGAGGCTTCCTTCTTGCTGAAGCGAAGGATACCCAGAGCCCGGTTGATCTCAACACCACGGATCGTATCGGCTACGATACGCATCTTCAGCGGTGAAGTCGGGCAATTGCGAAGCACAGCAATAGCTTTCTGCTTCTTCTCTGCCTTGAGTTTTTCAGCTCTTATGCTTTTTCTTGCACCCATAATATTTACCTACTATTTTTTCTTATTACCTGAGTGACCGCGGAAGGTACGTGTCGGAGCGAACTCTCCGAGTTTGTGACCCACCATGTTTTCTGTCACATAGACGGGAATAAATTTGTTCCCGTTGTGGACGGCGATGGTTTGCCCTACGAAATCGGGCGAAATCATACTTGCACGCGACCACGTCTTGATAACCGACTTTTTGCCGCTCTCGTTCTGGGCGATCACCCGCGACTCGAGCTTAGGTTCAATGAATGGTCCTTTTTTTAATGAACGGCTCATTACGCTACTATTTTAATTATTTTTTCC
>CASDSC010000246.1 GCA_949283215.1 uncultured Alistipes sp.
CACGTCATGAGCCGATCCGTCGTAGGTAAAATAGAGGTAATTGGTCAATTCAGGATGTTCCGATGCGACGGTATTGATCCGTTTCACGCTCGGCACGACACCCAGGGCTTTCCGGTGCGCTCTGACGCGGAGCAACTCTTTTTCCATGTTTCCTTCGGGATTTTCGACGAAACGGGCGATTTGGAAATCGGAGAAACCGAGTCGTTTAGCCTCCATGAGCATCTCTTTGGGCAGATCTTCGATCTTGCTGTACTTTTCGAGTTCTTTCGAGAAGGCGTAGATATTGTGGAGCTTTCCGAGGAACCAACGGTCGATCTTGGTCAGGTCATAGATGCGGTCGATCGAATACCCGGCCTCGAAGGCGAACGGAATGGCGAAGATACGCATATCGGTCGGGTTGCTGAGCTCCTGGTCGAGGTCATCGAACTGGAGGTCATGATTTCCGACGAAACCGTGCATTCCCTGTCCGATCATGCGGAGGCCTTTTTGAATAATCTCTTCGAACGAACGGCCGATCGACATGATCTCGCCGACCGACTTCATACTCGAGCCGATGTGCCGCGACACGCCGGCAAATTTACCGAGATCCCATCGTGGGATTTTGCAGATGATATAGTCGAGCTCGGGCGCCTTGTAAGCGGAATTCGGCGTACCCATCTCACCGATTTCATCGAGTCCGTACCCGAGGGCGAGTTTGGCGGCGACGAATGCGAGCGGATATCCGGTTGCTTTCGAGGCGAGTGCCGACGAACGGCTGAGACGGGCATTGACCTCGATCACGCGATAGTCGTCGGTTTCCGAGTTGAATGCATACTGAATGTTGCATTCGCCCACGATACCGAGGTGTCGGATCGTCTTTTTGGAGAGTTCCTGCAAGAGCGTGAGTTCCTCCTGATCGAGCGAACAGGTAGGAGCGACGACGATGCTTTCACCGGTATGGATCCCGAGGGGATCGACATTTTCCATGCTTGCGACCGTAAAGCAGTGGTCGTTTTTATCTCTGATGACCTCGAATTCGATCTCTTTCCACCCTTTGAGGGACTCTTCTACGAGGATTTGCGGGGAGTACGAAAAGGCATTTTCGGCAAGTTCCTTGAGTTCTGCGTCGTTATTGCAGAAACCGCTACCCATTCCGCCCAGGGCATAGGCCGAGCGGATGATGATCGGATACCCCAGTTTTCGGGCAGCCTCGAAGGCGTCGTCCATGGTTTCGACGGCAAAACTTCTCGGGGTTTTGATTTCGATTTCGTTCAGTTTTTTGACGAACTTATCGCGGTCTTCAGTGTACATGATCGCCTCGACCGAGGTTCCGAGCACCTCGACGCCATATTTTTTCAATGTACCGGCGAGGTAAAGTTCCGTACCGCAGTTGAGTGCCGTTTGGCCACCGAACGCGAGCAGAATTCCGTCCGGGCGTTCTTTCTCGATAACCCGTTCAACGAATTCTGGGGTTATCGGCAGGAAATATACCTTATCGGCAATACCTTCCGAAGTTTGGATCGTCGCGATATTGGGGTTGATCAACACGGTGCTGATACCCTCTTCGCGGAGCGCCTTGAGGGCTTGCGAACCGGAATAGTCGAATTCGCCGGCCTGACCGATCTTCAGGGCACCCGAACCGAGCACCAGCACTTTTTTCACATCTTTCTTCATGCCTTTTCGTTTATTTAGTTGAGTTATATTTTCAATTGTATTCACTTACCGTCCCTCGTTTCCGTCCTCTTTCACCACACAGAGTTCCGCACCATCCACAGCAGGCTCTCCACTCATTATTCCGCACAATTTCTACAATTTCGGGCGTTCAACTTCACGGTATTCGACTCACGCACATTCTTATTTAACGCACCCTAATCTCCGCACCCTAATCTACCTACTTTTCACTGCATGACTCCATATTCCGCACGAAAAGCCATGCCGCACGTTACCGGGCAACATGACCTTTTACGACAAACTCTCGCCTCACAGCCACGGGTTCGATCCATCCTCCCCCGTTTGTGTATTTTCACTCTTTAGCCGCAACTACCTCGCCCCGGATCGTAACAATCAACCGTTTGTCCGCCCCGTTCGAGAAAATCTGTATTGCCTTATAGAACTTACCCGACTGTTTTTTGGGATCATAAGTTACCGTGATTGTACCTTTTTTGCCAGGAGGTACGGGTTTTTTCGAGAACGATACCTTTGTACAGGTACAAGAAGTTTCAGCACGTGTGATAACCAAAGGGAGAGTTCCTTCATTGACGAAACCGAATTCCACACTCACCACACCATCTTTCTCCCCTATTTTTCCGAAATCATAGGAAGTACGTTCGAAGGTAAGCACCGCCTGATCCGTTTTCTCCTTCTCATCCACCAGCGCAACATTCACCGTCTCGATCCGATTGTCCGTCTGGCCCGCGATCGTACTCGCGATTTCATTTCCACCTTCCTCCATAGCCGCCATCACGCAACAAGGCATCTTTTGACCATTCTGCACCAGGGCATCGACTGTTTCTTTTTGCAGCACAGCACGTCCAGATTGAGGCCACAACAGTAACGCTCCGAGCATCACGCCCGACATCACCCACGCGATATTTTCATAACGGCTCACTGTCCTACCATTTTGAAGTTATAAGTGATCGTTCCGACCTGCAAGTCTGTACCTTCTGCGACATCGAACCGAGCCTGCAACGCAGCCTTTTCGGCGGCACGGACCAATACGCTGTTCGAAGTAGTCGATCCTCTCGAGCGGAACACGGCCTTGACCACCTTACCATCCTTGTTGACCGTAATTTCGACAACGACCCTACCTTGTTCACTGACGTCATACGATGGTTTTGGCAAAGCACCTACCAGCCTTCGCCCCGACAAATCAAACGAGTTTCCGCTTGTACCCTGTCCAGTACCTGCGTGATCACCAGTCGGATCACCCGCTTCGTACCCCTGATTCCCTTTACCCTCAGCATTACCTTCCGATGTCGACTTACTACCTTCTGTTCGACCCGGGAAAAGCGCTTTTTTATTGACTTGTCTTGTAGGTTGTTGTGGAGTATCTTCCTCTTGAGGTTTCTTTTTGGATTGGTTGTCAGAAG